>NZ_JBSGDP010000055.1:0-43022 GCF_053602435.1 Nocardia sp. NPDC004415 | reverse complement strand
GCCGCTGCGGCGCCGGGCGCGCGGCCCGCCACGGTCACCTCGTGCCCGGCCGCGCGGAGGGCGGCGGCGAGAGTGCCGCCGACGCGGCCGTTTCCGAGGACTGCGATGGTGGTCATGGTGAATTCGGTCCCTTCGGGGGTCAACGGGAGATGGCGGCGGCGGCCGCGGCGTGAAGGCCGGGTGCGGCGGCCAGGAAGCTGTCGCTGTGCGGAGTCCAGGGGTTGCCTGCGGCATCGGAGACCCGGCCACCGGCCTCGGCGACCAGCAAGGCTCCGGGCAGTAGATCGGCGCGGGCGCCGGCGAACTGCCAGAAGGCGTCTACGCGGCCCGCGGCGACATTCGCCAGGTGCAGGGTCGCGGGCACCGCGACACGGACGACGAGCGCGTCGACGAGCATCGCGGTGATCGAGGCGCCGATGGCGCCCACGACGGCCGCGTCCTCGTCGGGACGGGCCTGGCTGGTGGCCACGATGCCGAGGCCGAGGTCGGTGGTCTGCGCGACGTGCAACCGGTGGCCGTCGAGGTGGGCGCCCGCGCCGGTGCGCGCGGTGTAGGTCTGGCCGGTCAGCGGCAGGTGGACCACGGTGAGCACCGGCTGGTTGTCGCGCACCAGGGTGGCGGTCACCGCCCACTCGGGCAGGGCGTGCAGGTGGTTGACATTGCCTTCGGCCGGATCGACGACCCACCATTCACCCGCGGGCAGCGGCCCGCCGTCCAGTTCGTCGTCCACCCAGCCGGCGTCCGGGCGCAGCGCGGTCAGGCGCGGCCGCAGGATCGCGAGGGCCGCGTCATCGTTGCCCGCCAGTGCGGTCATCAGTTCCGCGCGCGTCCGGTAGCCGACCACCTCGCCGAAGCGCTCGCGCAGCACCGCGCCGGCCGCACGTACCGCGCTCGCCGTGCGGTCGAGCAGCTCGGCGTCCGAGAGCGTGACAGTGGTGGTCGAGAAGTTTCAGACATAGCGATACTCCCAGTTCACAAGTGGTTTTCGGAGCCGGAGGTGCCGCCTTGGCGGTGTTCCGAGCTCCTGTCGACGAGGCTATGCGGCACCTCGATTAACGACAAGTGCATGGATGACACGCCTAGGATTACTCCCATGCAATTGGATTTGAATCTGCTCGCCGCGCTCGACGCGCTGCTGGAGGAGGGGAGTGTGGCCGGTGCCGCGGCACGGCTGCACGTCACCGCGCCCGCGATGAGCCGCAGCCTGGGCAGGATCCGGCGAACGACCGGCGATCAGATCCTGGTGCGTACTGGTCGCACGATGACGCCGACGCCGTACGCGGTCGCGGTGCGCGAACAGGTGCACGAGCTGCTGCACCAGGTCCGGGGGGTGCTCACGCCGAGCCGTGAGCTCGATCCGGCGACGCTGGAGCGCACGTTCACACTCCGCTGGCACGACTCGCTGGTCGCCGCGAGCGGGCCCGCGCTGTTGGACGCCGTGCGCGCGCAGGCGCCGGGTGTACGACTGCGTTTCCTCGCCGAATCCAGTGGCGACACTCCCGAATTGCGCCGCGGCGAAGTCGATCTGGAGGCCAATGCTAACCGGTCGACCGCACCCGATATCCGGTCCGAGCGGGTCGCCGCCACTCCGCTGGTCATCGTTGTGCGCCAGGGACATCCGTTCGTCGGGACCGAGGTCACCGCGCAACGCTATGCCGCCGCCGAGCACGTCACCGTGTCGCGGCGTGGCAGTCTCACCAACGCCGTCGACGACGCGCTCGCCCGGCTCGGGCTCACCCGCGGTGTGGTCGCGTCCGCGCCCACCGAAGCCGCCGCGCTGGAATTCGCGCGCCGCTCCGACCTGCTGATCACCGTTCCCGAATCGGTGACGCGCGCGACCGCCACCGCGCTGGGCCTGGTCGTGCTGCCGCTACCTGTCGACCTGCCGCCTGCGCCGATCCACCTGTCCTGGCACCAGCGCAACGACACCGACCATGCCCATGTCTGGCTGCGCGCACTGGCGCGTACCGCGCTGGTGGAGGCGAGTGCGAGCCGCATGACGACATAGGTGATGTAGACCGCCCGGCACGCCGGTGCCGGGCGGCATGCCGTCACAGGCGGCGTGGTCGGCGACGACCGACACCTCACCACAGTGAACCGGGCGAGACCGCCTCGACCGACGACGACGCCGCCGATCGCCTCGGCGACCGGCGGCGTACGTGTGTGCTCGAGGGATCAGGGGACGCGGCGGACGGCGCCCTTGTCGGCGGAGGTGGCCAGGGCGGCGTAGGCGCGCAGGGCCGTCGTCACCGGGCGGACGCGGTCGACCGGCTGCCACGGGCGCTCCGAGGCCTCCATCTTCGCGCGGCGTTCGGCGAGCACCTCGTCGGAGACCAGCACCTCTAGCGCGCGGGTCTGCACGTCGACGCGGATGCGGTCACCGTTCTCGATCAGGCCGATCACGCCACCCTGGGCGGCTTCGGGGGAGATGTGGCCGATCGACAGGCCCGAGGTGCCGCCGGAGAAGCGGCCGTCGGTGATCAGCGCGCACACCTTGCCCAGGCCCGCGCCCTTGAGGAACGCGGTGGGGTGCAGCATCTCCTGCATGCCGGGGCCGCCGGAGGGGCCCTCGTAGCGCACGACGATCACGTCACCGGCCTGGATCTTCTTGCCCAGGATCATCGAGACCGCCTCCTCCTGCGACTCGACCACCACGGCCGGGCCCTCGAAGGTGAACAGGTCCTCGTCGATGCCTGCGGTCTTGAGGATCGCGCCGTCGGGCGCGATGTTGCCGCGCAGCACACACAGCCCACCCTCGACGGTGTAGGCGTGTTCGACGTCGCGGATGCAGCCGCCCGCGGCGTCGGTGTCCAGCGAGGACCAGCGGTTGGCGGTGGAGAACGGCTCGGTGGTGCGCACGCCGCCGGGCGCGGCGTGGAACAGCTCGAGCGCTTCCTCGGAAGCCTTGCCGGAGCGGATGTCCCAGGTGTCGAGGTATTCCTCGAAGTTCGCGGAGTGCACCATGGTGACGTCGGTCTCGAGCAGTCCGCCGCGGCGCAGCTCACCCAGGATGGCCGGGATGCCACCGGCGCGGTGCACGTCTTCCATGTGGTAGTCGGAGTTCGGCGAGACCTTCGACAAACACGGCACCCGGCGCGAGATCTCGTCGATGGTGCCCAGATCGAAGTCGATCTCGCCCTCCTGCGCGGCGGCGAGGGTGTGCAGGACGGTGTTGGTGGACCCGCCCATGGCCACGTCCAGCGCCATGGCGTTGCGGAAAGCCTTGACGTTGGCCACATTGCGCGGCAGCACCGAGGCGTCGTCGTCGCGGTACCAGCGGTTGGCGATGTCGACGATCACACGACCGGCCCGCTGGAACAGCGCGCGGCGCGCCTCGTGGGTGGCCAGCGTGGAGCCGTTGCCCGGCAGGGCCAGACCCAGCGCCTCGGTGAGGCAGTTCATCGAGTTCGCGGTGAACATGCCCGAACACGAGCCGCAGGTGGGGCAGGCCGACCGCTCGACCGCGTCCAGACCTTCCTCGGACACGGCCTGATTCGCGCTGGCCGAGATGGCGTGCACCAGGTCCAGCGGCGCGTGCGCGACGCCGTCGGCGACCACGGCCTTGCCCGCTTCCATCGGCCCGCCGGAGACGAACACGGCCGGGATGTTGAGGCGCATGGCGGCATTGAGCATGCCGGGAGTGATCTTGTCGCAGTTGGAGATACACACCAGCGCGTCGGCGGTGTGGGCGTTGGCCATGTATTCCACCGAGTCGGCGATGATCTCGCGCGAGGGCAGCGAGTAGAGCATGCCGCCGTGGCCCATGGCGATACCGTCGTCGACGGCGATGGTGTGGAACTCGCGCGGGACGCCGCCTGCGGCGCGCACGGCCTCGGCGACGATGTCGCCCACGTTCTTCAGGTGCACGTGACCGGGCACGAACTGGGTGTAGGAGTTCGCGATCGCGACGATCGGCTTGCCGAAATCGGAGTCGGTCATCCCGGTGGCGCGCCAGAGCGAGCGGGCGCCCGCGGCGTTGCGGCCGATGGTGGTGGTGCGTGAGCGAAGCGGTGGCATGGGGGAGTCCTCGTGTGTCGCTGGGTGCGTCCGAGCGTGCGCGCAGGGGGCTGACCTGCGTGCCCGCGATGCGAGCGCGCGGTGCGTCCGGCAACCCCGCACGTTACTCCGGGGCGCGCTGGTCGCGTCGCGCCGGTGCTGGGGTGAACGGGTGCCGGAACCGGGCTCGAGGCGGGAGTGTCGCTCCGGAGTGTGTCGCCGCGGTGATGCCGTCGGCGCGGGGTGCCCGGGTGCCGTCAGCTTACCGGTAGAACAGCCGGACCCGCCGCGTGGATTCCCGCGGTGATCGAGCCGACTCTCACTGCTCGGTGCCGGGCTCCTCGGCTTTCGCGTCCGCCTCGGCCTTCGCCTCGGCTCGCTCGGCCTCGATCCGCGCGTTCTCGGCGGCTTCGGCGGCGGCGAACACATCGGGCAGCCTGCCCCCGGACGCCTCGATCAGCTCGCGCAGCCGGTCGTAGCCCACGGCGGGCAGCTTGACCTCGGAGTCGTCGGTCAGCCGGGCCCGCACATATCCGCGCTTGGGGATGCTGACGCCCTTGACCTGACTCCAGTCCAGGTGCTTCTTGCTCACCATCGTGCTCAGATCCAGCCCCGCCTCCGAGACGGTGGTGTGCGTGCGTACCACCCACCAGATCGCGATCAGCGGGAACAGCAGCAGCCACCACAGCCCCGCGGGCCAGCCGACGAACGGGAAGAACACACAGAACGCCAGCACCAGCACACCGATATAGGCCAGCCGCGGCACCCCGATCACGTGCAGGCCCGGCGTCGGCACGTTCGTGCGGCGCGGGATCAGCAGCCAGACGACCACCGCGGTCGGCACGA
Source organism: Nocardia sp. NPDC004415 (assembly GCF_053602435.1). NCBI lineage: Bacteria > Bacillati > Actinomycetota > Actinomycetes > Mycobacteriales > Nocardiaceae > Nocardia > Nocardia sp. NPDC004415. The sequence continues at coordinate 38,180 of NZ_JBSGDP010000055.1, read as the reverse complement.
TCAGCCCGATCCGCAGCCCCAGCGACCAGTCCTGCACCGTCCCGACGACGACGAAGATCAGGTACGCCAGTACCACCGCGCCGATGGCGGCGAGACGGCCGGGAGTGGCCGCGCGCAGGCCACCGGGTCGCGAGGGCCGACCCGTATCGGTTCCCTCGTCGGCGGTGTGGGACGATTTAGCCGGTGGCACGGACTGATGCGGTGATGACACCCCTCCATCCTCGCATCTCGGTATTCGGACCCACGCAACCACTCGAGTCCCACAGAATGGGATGCGAAAGGTAGCCTGTTTGACTCTTCGCTCCACGCGCGCCTAACGTCGTGCGTGTGAAACGAAACGAGTTGCTCGTAATCGGCCGGCGCGTCCAGCGTTGAGCCTGACTACCTGAGTCGAATACGTCAGCTCGCGTTGCGACGCGCCACCCTCGAACAGCCCTGCGCTGGTCGGGGGCTTTTTTGTGTTCGGGCGAATTCCGCGCCAGTCCGGAGTCAGAACGACAAAGTTAGGAACGAAGACGGTGAGTGCACCAACCGCACGACCCGGGCCATCGGCCCGCAGGTCAGCGCCTTCGGCGAACCAGCCTGCCGCTGGTAGCCCGGCGACCAACCCCTCCCGCCGCCAGGTCGCGCCCGAGCGCGTCACCGGCGCGCAGTCGGTTGTTCGGTCCCTCGAAGAGCTCGACGTCGACACCGTATTCGGCATTCCCGGCGGCGCGGTCCTTCCCGTCTACGACCCGCTGTTCGACTCCGAGAAGGTCCGCCACGTCCTGGTGCGCCACGAGCAGGGCGCTGGGCACGCGGCGACCGGCTACGCGCAGGCCTCCGGCAAGGTCGGTGTGTGTATGGCCACCTCCGGTCCCGGCGCGACCAACCTGGTGACCCCGCTGGCCGACGCCCAGATGGACTCGGTCCCGATCGTGGCGATCACCGGTCAGGTGCCGTCGAGCCTGGTCGGCACCGACGCCTTCCAGGAAGCCGACATCTCCGGCATCACCATGCCGATCACCAAGCACAACTTCCTGGTCAAGGACCCGATCGACATCCCGCGCATCCTGGCCGAGGCGTTCTACCTCGCCGCCTCGGGCCGCCCGGGCGCCGTCCTGGTCGACATCACCAAGGACGCCCTGCAGGCCCAGACCACGTTCTCGTGGCCGCCGGAGATGCGGCTGCCCGGCTACCGTCCGGTCACCAAGCCGCACGGCAAGCAGGTGCGCGAGGCCGCCAGGATGATCCTGGAGTCCAAGTCGCCGGTGCTCTACGTCGGCGGCGGTGTGATCAAGTCCGACGCCTCGGCCGAGCTGCTGGAGCTAGCCGAGCTGACCGGCATCCCGGTGGTCACCACCCTGATGGCGCGCGGTGCGTTCCCCGACAGCCACACCCTGAACATGGGCATGCCCGGCATGCACGGCACCGTCGGCGCCGTCGCGGCCCTGCAGCGCTCGGACCTGCTGATCACCCTCGGCGCCCGCTTCGACGACCGCGTCACCGGTCAGCTGGACTCCTTCGCGCCCGACGCCAAGGTCATCCACGCCGACATCGACCCGGCCGAGATCGGCAAGAACCGCCACGCCGACGTCCCGATCGTGGGCGACGCGCGTGAGGTCATCGTCGAGCTGATCGAGACCCTCAAGGCCGACCCGCAGTCCGGCGAGGCCCCGCTGCTGAACCTCACCGAGTGGTGGGCCTACCTCAGTGACATCCGCGACAACTACCCGCTGGGCTGGAGTCAGCCCAGCGACGGGTCGCTCTCGCCGGAGTTCGTCATCGAGGCGCTGGGCCGCCTGGCCGGTCCCGAGGCCGTGTACTGCGCCGGTGTCGGCCAGCACCAGATGTGGGCCGCGCAGTTCATCAAGTACGAGAACCCGCGCACCTGGCTGAACTCCGGTGGCCTGGGCACCATGGGCTACGCCGTTCCGGCGGCCATGGGCGCCAAGATGGGCGCTCCGGAGAAGGAGGTCTGGGCGGTCGACGGTGACGGCTGCTTCCAGATGACCAACCAGGAGCTGGCCACCTGCGCCGTCGAGGGCGTGCCGATCAAGGTCGCGCTGATCAACAACGGCAACCTCGGCATGGTCCGCCAGTGGCAGACCCTGTTCTACGAGGAGCGCTACTCCAACACCGACCTGGGCACGCACACCCTGCGCATCCCCGACTTCGTCAAGCTGGCCGAGGCGCTGGGTTGCGTCGGCATCCGGGTGGAGAAGGAAGACGAGGTCGAGGCCGCGATCCGCCAGGCGCAGTCCATCACCGACCGCCCGGTCGTGATCGACTTCATCGTCGGCAAGGACGCCCAGGTGTGGCCGATGGTCGCGGCGGGCACCAGCAACGACGAGATCATGTTCGCCCGCGGCATCCGTCCGCTGTTCGACGAGGACGAGCAGGTCTCCGAGCCGGCCGTCATCCACGAGGCGATGAACAAGGAGCAGGCATGAGCGAGCGCAGCGAGCGCCCGATGAACACAGCCACGATCGTGATCGTGCCAACGCCGAGCGCTAGCGAGGTGGCGGCATGAGCACGACCCACACCCTGAGCGTTCTCGTCGAGGACAAGCCGGGCGTGCTGGCGCGAGTCGCGAGCCTGTTCTCGCGCCGCGGCTTCAATATCGAGTCCCTCGCCGTCGGTGGCACCGAGATCCCCGATATCTCGCGCATGACCATCGTCGTGACGGTCGACGATCTGCCGCTCGAGCAGGTCACCAAGCAGCTCAACAAGCTGATCAACGTCATCAAGATCGTGGAGCAGGACGCCGACGCCTCGGTGGCCCGCGAACTGATCCTGGTGAAGGTGCGCGCCGACGCCTCGGTCCGCACCCAGGTGATCGAGGCCGTGCAACTGTTCCGCGCCAAGGTGATCGACGTCTCACCCGACGCGCTGACCATCGAGGCCACGGGCACCCGCTCGAAGCTGGATGCCCTGCTGCGCATGGTGGAGCCGTACGGTATCCGCGAGATCGTGCAGTCCGGTGTCGTGGCCGTGGGCCGCGGACCCAAGTCGATCACCGCAACCCGCTAACTTTCCAACAACCAGAAATAATCCAGAAGGGACTCCACTGTGGCAGTCGAGATGTTCTACGACGACGACGCTGACCTGTCGATCATCCAGGGCCGCAAGGTCGCCGTGATCGGCTACGGCAGCCAGGGTCACGCGCACTCGCTGAGCCTGCGCGACTCCGGTGTCGACGTGCGCGTCGGCCTGGCCGAGGGCTCCAAGTCGCGCCCGAAGGCCGAAGAGGCCGGTCTGACCGTCGGCACCCCCGCCGAGGTCGCCGAGTGGGCCGACGTGATCATGGTGCTGGCCCCCGACACCGCCCAGGCGTCGATCTTCACCAACGACATCGAGCCCAACCTGAAGGACGGCGACGCGCTGTTCTTCGGCCACGGCCTCAACATCCACTTCGGTCTGATCAAGGCTCCGGCCAACGTCACCGTCGCCATGGTCGCCCCGAAGGGCCCCGGCCACCTGGTGCGTCGTCAGTTCGCCGACGGCAAGGGCGTCCCGGCCCTGATCGCGGTCGACCAGGACCCGACCGGCGAGGGCCAGGCGCTGGCGCTGTCCTACGCCAAGGGCATCGGCGGCACCCGCGCGGGCGTCATCAAGACCACCTTCAAGGAAGAGACCGAGACCGACCTGTTCGGTGAGCAGGCCGTCCTCTGTGGTGGTACCGAGGAACTGGTCAAGACCGGTTTCGAGGTCATGGTCGAGGCGGGCTACGCCCCCGAGATGGCCTACTTCGAGGTGCTGCACGAGCTGAAGCTGATCGTCGACCTCATGTACGAGGGCGGCATCGCGCGCATGAACTACTCGGTGTCCGACACCGCGGAGTTCGGCGGCTACCTGTCCGGTCCGCGCGTCATCGACGCCGACACCAAGGAGCGCATGAAGGCGATCCTCAAGGACATCCAGGACGGCACCTTCGTCAAGCGCCTCGTCGCCAACGTCGAGGGCGGCAACAAGGAGCTCGAGGGCCTGCGCAAGGAGAACGCCGAGCACCCCATCGAGGTCACCGGCGCCAAGCTCCGCGGCCTGATGAGCTGGGTCGACCGCCCGATCACCGAAACCGCCTGAGGTTTCCCCGCTCCACCCGAAGGGCCCACTCGCCACCGCGAGCGGGCCCTTCGCCTTTTCGGCCCGTAGCGTCACCCCTGATGGAATCTGTGGAGTCTGTGAACGGTGTGCGGTATCGGCTCGTCGGTGATGACGACGAGGTGCGTTGGCTCAGCGCCGCGGACGCGACCGGCTTGTTCGAGCCGGTGTCGGCCGAGCAGGGGGAGCGCCGGGTCGAGTTTCTCGGTTGTGTGGTGGAAGGTGCACTCCTGCGGGGTGTGGAGCGGGTGGGGACTCGTCGCGCCGCGGTGGGTAGTGCCGATCTCGACTTCCTCGATCCGGACGGGCGGCGCATCGGGGGCTATTTCGTCAGCGGGATCACCGTCGAGGAAGTCCGGGCGAGTGTGGGCGGCGCGGGTCTGGTGGACGTGGCGGTGACGCTGTTCTGCGATGACCTGCTGCCCGCGGCCCGGTGGCCGTGGGAGCTCGTGCGGTCCGGCAGGCTCGATGCACTCGGGTTGTGGCGGCCGCTGGACCCGGCCGGACGCCACGCGTGGCTCTCGGTGGCACTGCATCGGCACACCTGCGCGGACGATCCGCCCGGCAGACGATACGTCCTGGACGGGCGCGACATCGTCGACGAGGACAGTTTCTACTGCGCGCTCGGCGAGGCCGTGAACGGGCCCGGCGGATACTTCGGGTGGAATCTCGGTGCACTCGAGGACTGCCTGTGTGGCGGATTCGGGGCGACACCTCCGTTCACCCTGGAATGGACCGAATCCAGCAGGGCGAGAAGCGCTCTGGCGGTGCCGCTGCCCTGCGGTGACGGCACGTTCTTCGACGTGGTGCTCGAGATTCTCGCCGGAAGGAAGGTCGAGGTGTTGCTGCGGTGACATCCCGGGGCGGCGGCGACTCCCGATCGCAGGTCCTTGCCGTTGCGCCCCGGTAGCGCGAGACTTGCTCGATGACGACCGTGGCGGATTTCGATCGGGATGCTGTCGAGGTGGGGCGGGCGGCGCGGAAGGTGGTGTCGCGGTCGGCGTTGGGGGTGTGGGGGCCGGGGCCGGGGCGGGAGGATCCGGTGGCGATTCTCGAGCGGCAGGCGCAGACGCGGGTGCCGCAGCTGGTGCCGATCCGGTACGCGCGCATGGCGATCTCGCCGTTCACCTTCCTGCGCGGCGCACCGGCGATCCTGGCCGCCGACCTGGCGCAGAGCCCGAACACCGGGCTGACGGTGCAGCTCTGCGGTGACGCGCACCTGTCCAATTTCGGCCTCTACGCCTCCCCGGAACGCAATCTCGTCTTCGATCTCAACGACTTCGACGAAACCCTGCCCGGCCCCTTCGAATGGGATGTCAAACGCCTGGCTGCCAGCGTCGCCGTCGCCGCCCGCGACAACGGCTGCTCCGACGAGCAGGCCGCCGAGGCCGCCGAAGGCGCAGGCCGGGGCTACCGGGAGGCGATGGCGACCATGGCGGGTCTGGATTCGCTGAGCATCTGGTACGAACGCGTCGACGCCGACACCGTCACCGCCGCCATCCCGAAGCAGAAGCGCCGCAAGGTCGCCGAGAAGACGGTGAACTCCGCCCGCAAACGCACCAGTTTGCAGGCCCTGGACAAGCTCACCGAGCCCGACGCGCACGGCGTCCCGCGCATCAAGAACCAGCCGCCGCTGCTGGTGCCGATCGAACTGCTCGACGAGAAGGACATCAAGGCGGTCCTCGGCGACTACCGCCGCAGCCTGCCCGACGAGCGCCGCATTCTGCTGGACCGTCACGTCCTGGTCGACATGGCGATGAAGGTGGTCGGCGTCGGCAGTGTGGGCACCCGCTGTTTCATCGTGCTGTTCATGGACAAGGAGTCGGGCACGCCACTGTTCTTGCAGGTCAAAGAGGCCGAGACCTCGGTACTGGCGGCCCATCTGTCCGCGAGCCGTTTCCAGCACCAGGGCCACCGGGTGGTCGCGGGGCAGCGGCTCATGCAGGCCGCCAGCGACATCTTCCTCGGCTGGGCGACCGGCCCGGCGGGACGCTATTTCTACTGGCGCCAGCTCAAGGACATGAAGGGCTCGGCCGATATCGGCATCCTCGCCCCGCACGAACTCGCGAACTACGCGAGCCTGTGCGGTGCCGTGCTGGCCCGCGCGCACGCCCGCTCCGGCGACCGCCTGGCCATTCACGCCTACCTCGGCGACAACGACAGATTCGACAAGGCGATGAGCGAGTTCGCCCTCGCCTATGCCGACCAGACCGTCACCGACCGCGACGCCCTGCTGGCCGCGATCGACTCCGGCCGGATCACCGCCGCCCCGCACGCCTACTAGCCCTGCCACTACACTGGTTACCGATGAGTAAGTTCTTTGCCTCGGTGGACCAGGTGACCGACCGGCTGACCGCGGCCGGCTATCTGCCGTCCCTCGACATCGCGACCGCGGTCTTCCTCGCCGACCGGCTCGGCAAGCCCCTGCTGATCGAGGGTCCCGCCGGTGTGGGCAAGACCGAGCTGGCCAAGGCCATCGCCACCGCGGTGAGTGCCGAGCTGGTCCGCCTGCAGTGCTACGAGGGCATCGACGAGGCCCGCGCCCTCTATGAGTGGAACCACGCCAAGCAGCTGCTGCGCATCACCGCCACCGACGGCGAGGGCTGGGACAGCACCCGCGACCACGTCTTCACCGAGGAGTTCCTGCTCGCCCGCCCCCTGCTGGCCGCCATCCGCAACCCCGACCCCACGGTCCTGCTCATCGACGAACTCGACAAGGCCGACGTGGAACTGGAGGGCCTGCTCCTGGAGGTCCTCGGCGACTTCCAGGTGAGCATCCCGGAACTGGGCACCGTGACCGCGGTCCGCAAACCGTTCGTGATCCTCACCTCCAACGCGCACCGCGACCTGTCCGAGGCGCTGAAACGCCGCTGCCTGTTCCTGCACATCGACTATCCGACCGCCGAACTGGAGAAGGCGATCGTCCGGCTGAAGGTCCCCGAGCTCGACGCGGACCTCGCCGAACCGGTGGTGACCACGGTCAGCGCGCTGCGTCAGCTCTCGCTGCGCAAGGCGCCGTCGATCGCCGAAACGGTGGACTGGGCGAAAACGCTGGTCGCCCTGGGCACCCGCACGCTGACCGGGAGCGTCGTCCGTTCCACCCTCGGCGTGCTGTTGAAGTACCAGTCCGACCACCGGATGGCGATCGAGAAGCTCGGCTTGGACGACACCGCGCACCCGGGCGTGGCTCCGTGAGCGCGATCCTGCGCGATACCACCCCCACTACCGACCGCCTGGTCGGTTTTGTCGGTCTGCTGCGCGAGCACGGCATCCACGCGGGCCCCAGCGAAACCGTCGACGCCGCCGCCGCGATCGTCGCCTTAGGCACCGCCGACCCGCGCGTGCTGCGCTCGGGCCTGGCCGCCTGCCTGCTGCGCCGCGACGGCCAGCGCACCGTCTTCGACCAGCTCTTCGATCTGTACTTCCTCGACGGCACCCGCCCGGTCACCACGCCCGGCGAGGCGACGGGCGACCTGCGCGACCGCCTCATCGCCACCCTCATCCAGGGCTCCGACACTGCCGAACTGGCCCGCGAAGCGCTCAACACCTTCGGCGCCTACGGCGGCGCGGGGGAGTCGGCGGGGCGGGTCACCACCGCCTCCGGCGCGGGCTGGTCGTCGTACATGACGATGAAATCGCTGCGCCCGGGCGAGATCTCCGAACAGGTCGCGCAAACCCTGGGCGGCACAGGCCAATTCGACGCCGCCGTGCACACCATCGAGGCACGCCGCCGCGTGGAGCAGTTCCGCGCGCAGGTCCAGGCCGAAGCCCGTCTGCGCTCGGCGCAGCTGCGCGGCACCGACTACATCGCCCGGCGCGGCGTCGAACCCGGCGGCGACAGCACCGATTTCCTCGGCGCCCGCGAACAGGACCTCGCCGAGATGCGCAAGTTGGTCCACCCGCTGGCCCGCAAACTCGCCACCCGGCTCGCGGTGCGTCGCAAGAAGGCCGTGCGCGGGTCCATCGATCTGCGCCGCACCCTGCGCCGGTCGATGGCCACCGGCGGCGTGCCGGTCGACCCGGTGTTGCGCGCCCGTAAACGTGGCCGCCCGGATCTCGTCGTGCTGGCCGATGTCTCGGGCTCGGTCACCGGATTCTCCGAATTCACCCTGCAATTGGTGCAGGCGCTCCAAGACCAGTTCAGCCGTGTCCGCAGCTTCGGATTCGTCGACGTCTGCGCCGAGATCACCCACTACTTCACCCCCGGCGATCCGCCGCCGCCCGGTTTCGCGCAGAGCATCGTTCGCGAGGCGGGCGTGGTGCGCTTCGGGTCCAGCAACTACGGCGAGGCGCTGCAAGGTTTTACCGACCACTACCTCGACGCCGTCGGCCCGCGCACCTGCGTGCTGATCCTCGGCGACGCCCGCACCAACCGCACCGACCCCAATCTCGCCGCCCTGCAAGCGATCACCGAACGGGCCAAAGCGGTCTACTGGCTGAACCCGGAACCCGCGCGCTCCTGGTCGACCGGTGATTCGGCAGCCGACGCCTACACCGAGATCGTCACCATGCACGAATGCCGCAATGTGCGCCAGTTGGCCGAAGTCGTCGGCAGGCTGCTGCCCGCCTGAACTCAGCGATACTCGGTGGTGCCCGCCGAGCCGCGGGAGTTGCTCACGAGCTTGGCGAAGCAGTCGTCGACGGGAATCGCGTGGGCGTCGCACCAGGCATTGGCCGAGGCGGGGTCGGCGAAGGACGCGTCGGCCAGGGTGATCCACCAGCCCTGCAGGTCGAAGGTGCTCCAGTCGTCGCTCCAGACCAGGCGAGCCCCGGGGTACTGCTGCCGGAAGCGCTGATTCTGCGCGAGGATCTCACTGTTAGTCCAGCTCACCATCCGCCCGTCGACATCGGCGGCCACCAGACCCGGCTGCTTGGCCGACAGTTGCGGCACCCACCGCTCGGCCAGATTCGCGCTCACCACCGGCCGGTCGGCCGCGGCCTGCGCGAGCAGGGAATCCAGCGCGGCGGACTGCGGGTCGACGGGCACCGCCTGCGGTGACGCCGGTACCGGCGGCGCGTACGGACCGGTCGCGGCGATGGTGTTGCCGATGGTTTGCGGGGCGGCCGATCGGGAGTTGCGCTCGTGCTGCACGATGATGATCCCCGCGGCGATGACGCCCACCGCCAGCGCGGCGACGACCACCAGCGCGCCGAGAACCCACGGCCAGCGGGAAGGGCGGGGCGCATACGGTCCGTTCGGCGGATACCCCGGGTATCCCGGATATCCCACGATCACCTCCGCGGTCGCGGCGCCGACGATCCTCGTCGGTTGCTCGGTCCCCCGTGCCTGCCAAGGAGTCTAGAACTCCTGGCAGGTCACCTCGGGTTTCGTTGCGCAACCGACACGAGCGCCGGTCACCGCGCGGTGAGTCGCACCACCGCGTACTCGTGCTCGCTCTTGGCCTGATACTTCGCGTAGCGGGGCTGGGCGGTGGTGATCGACTCCCAGGCCGCCGTGCGCTCCTGGCCGTGCAGTACCTGCGGCCGCACCGGCCGCGGCGTGCTCGCGGGCAGCTCGATGGTGGCCTCGTCGGGGTTCGCCATCAGGTTGCGCTGCCAGTCCGGGTCGCCGCCCTGACCGCCCGAGGCGACCAGCAGCCAGCCTTCGCCGCCGTCGGAGAACCAGGAGATCGGGGTCTGGCGCGGCTCGCCGCTGCGGCGGCCGACGGTGTGCAGGATCAGCACGTCCATGCCCATGAACTCGCCCTTGCCCTTGCGGATCTTGCGGTTCATCCTGGCGTTCATCTTGTGCTGCATCCAGCGGGAGAAGCCCGAGGTAGCCATCGCGAGTGTCCTTTCGAGTCGGGTGGGGGCTCAGCCCCAGGCGCCGGCGATCTGGCGGGTGGTGGCGTTGAGCCGGTTGAACATGTTGGTCACGCCGATCATCAGCACGATCGATGCCAGCTGACGCTCGTCGAAGTAGCTGGCAGCACTGTCCCAGATCTCGTCGGTGACGGCGTCGGGACGGTCGGCCAGGCGTGTCGCGGCCTCGGCCAGCGTCAGGGCGGCGCGTTCCTCCTCGCTGAAGTACGGTGCCTCGCGCCAGGCGGCCACCGTGGCCAGGCGCTCGTCGCTGACACCGGCCTTGCGGGCGGTCTTGGCGCCGCCGTCCACGCAGGCGCTGCACCCGTTGATCTGGCTGATCCGCAGGTGGACCAGCTCGAGGATCTCGCCGTCGACGCCGCCGGTCTGCACGGCCGCGAGCACCTGCTGGATCGGGCCCATCGCGTCGGTGAGGACCATGGCGGGGTTCTTCATCCGGGACTGCATGTCGTTCTCCTCGTTCGGTGTGTTTCCCGCTGTGCGGGGTGTGGCTCAATAACAGCCCTAGCGCGGCCGCGAAGCGATGGCTGTGGGACACTGTGGGACAGCGGAAAGCAGCCCTGACCTCGGGGTTGTTCACCGAGAATCCGGTGTTTCCGCGCGGGACGACGGAGCGGACAACGGTGCAGCAGCAAGCGACGCGGGCCTACCCCCAGGACGAACTGGCCGCGCGATTGCGCCTGCTCCAGGAACTGTCCGGCCGCGGTGTCCGCGCGCTGGCCCGCGACACCGGCCTGAGCTCGTCGTCGCTGTCGCGCTACCTCAGCGGGCAGACCGTGCCGCCGTGGCCCGCCGTGCTGGAACTGTGCCGCCGGGTCAAACGCGATCCGCGCCCGCTGCGCCCGCTCTGGGAGCGCGCCACCAACCCGCTGCCCGCCCCGCCCAAGACCAGCCGCCAGGTCGCCCCGCCCAGCCCACCGGCCGACGCGCCGCCCCCGCCGCGCAACGACCTGCCCCGCGACATCCCCGACTTCACCGGCCGCGATGAGGCCCTGGCCGACGTGCTCGCCGCCGTGCGCACCGACCGCGTGGTCGCCATCGACGGTATGGCCGGAGTCGGCAAGACCTCCCTGGCCGTGCACGCCGCCCACCGCCTCACCGCCGACTATCCCGACGCCCAGCTCTATCTCGACCTGCACGGCTTCACCGACGGCCGCCAGCCCCTCGACCCCGACGCCGCCCTGCGTGCCCTGCTGGCCGCGCTCCAGGTGCCCTCGCAGAAGGTGCCGCAGGAAGGTGGCGTCGAGCTGCGCGCCGCCTGCTGGCGCTCGGAACTGGCGCGGCTGCGCGCGGTGATCGTGCTCGACAATGTCGCCGACGCCGCGCAGGTCGCGCCGCTGCTGCCGGGCGCGGGGGAGTCGGTCGCCCTCGTCACCAGCCGCAACCGGCTGCTCGAACTCGACGAGGTGCCCCCGGTGAGCCTCGATGTGCTCACCGAGCGCGAGAGCGCGGAGTTGCTGGCCCGCGCCAGCGGTGACGCGCGCGGCCCCGACGGCAGACTCGCCAAGGAACCCGAACACGCCGCCGAAGTGCTGCGGCTGTGCGGCAACCTGCCGCTGGCGCTGCGCCTGGCCGCGGCCCGCCTGCGGCACCGGCCGGGCTGGTCGGTGGGCATCCTGGTCGAGCGAATGGCCGAGGGGCCCAGCGAATTCGACACCGCCTTCGGTATGTCGGTACGTCAGTTGCCCCGCGATCAGCGGCGCCTGTTCCGGCTGCTCGGCCTGATCCCCGGTTCCACCTTCACCGACTACGTCGCCGCCGCCGTGGCCGATGTTCCACTGCGCACCGCCCGCGCCATGCTCGAGGACCTCCTCGACGCGCACCTGGTCCAGCAACCCGCCGACGGGCGCTACCGCCTGCACGACCTGGTCCGTCAGCACGCCCGCCGCGCCACCTTCGACACTGATTCCGCCGCCGACCGCGAGCGCGCCCTGCACCGCGTCCTGGACTACTACGTGCACACCGCCGCGGCCGCCGATGCCGCCATGCCCTTCCCGACCCCCACCCCGCCGGTCTCGGCGGGCAGCGCACCGGCCGAGGTGCCGGCCTTCCCCGGCCGCGACGCCGCGTTCTTCTGGTTCGTCGCCGAATACACGAACCTGATGGCCGTGTTCTACGCCGCCGTCGAGGCGGGCGCCGACGCCCACGTCTGCGAACTCCCGCGCTTCCTGCGCACCTTCTTCGCCCGCCGCTGCGGCACCACACATCTCAACGAACTGTTCGAACGCTCACTCGCCGCGGCCCAGCAGCTCGGCGACCCCCGTCGCCTGGCCGAAGCCCACAGCGACCTCGGCTTCGCCCGCTACAACGCGGGCCGGATGACCGAGGCGGCCGCCGCCTACGCCGCCGCGGCCCCACTGGTCGCCGCCGCGGGCGACCCGCTGCCGCGCGCCGACCTGATCATGCGATGCGCCCAATTGCGCTGGGACGAAGGCGATGTCGAGGAACCACTGACTTTGTTCCGGCAGGCACGGGAACTGTATGCCGGCAGCGGATGTCCCGTCAGCGCCGCCGACGCCGTCGCGGGGGAGGCCTGGGCGGTCCTGCAATTGGGCGAGCCGGCCGAAGCCGCGCGGCTGGCCCGCGAAGCCCTTGACCTCGCCGGTGACCAGGCGCCCGCGCTCCAGGCCCGGATCACCCTCGGCGTCGCCATCGCCGACACCGACCCCGAGGACGCGCTCACCCACCTCGACCAGGCGCTGGCCGCCGCCCGCGCCGACGGCCACCAGCACAACGAGGCCTGGTGCCTGAACTGCCAGGGCGTGGCCCTGCGCCGGATGGGCCGCTTCGACGAGGCCCTCGCCGCGCACCGCGCCGCCTTCGCCCTGCTCGACGAGATGTTCGAGGAACACTGGAAGATCCATTTCCTCAACGGCTACGCGGCCACCTGCCTGCTCGCCGGCCTACCCGACGATGCCCTGCGCCTGTATCGCGAAACCCTCACCCTCGCACCACGAGTGGGCCACCGCTTCACCGAAGCGGCGGCCCACCAGGGCATCGCGGACGTGCTCGAGCCCGCCGACCCGGCCGCGGCCGCCGAGCATCGCGCGGCCGCCGCGGCCCTGCTCGGTCCGGTCAGCCCATCGACTTCGCCCCGTCCAGCGCCTCCCGGATGATGTCGGCGTGGCCGGAGTGCTGGGCGGTCTCGGTCATGATGTGCATCAGCGTGCGCCGCGCGGACCAGCGCGTGTCCGGCTCGAACCACGGCGCCGTGGGCAGCTCGTGCGAGACGTTCAGATCGGGCAGCTCGCGCACCAGCTGATCGGTCTTCGCCGCCACCGCCTCGTAGGCGTCGAGGATGCCGGCGAGGGTGTCGCCCGGCTGCATCTGGAACTCCTTGCCCCACTCCGCGATCTGCTCCTCGGTCATCGACTCGAAATCCGGTGCGGCGGCGGCACCCTCGACGATGAACGTCGCCCAGTTCTGCTCCACCGCCGTGACGTGCTTGATCAGCCCGCCCAGGCACAGCTCGCTGACGGTGGTGTGCAGGCCGGCCTGCTCGTCGGTGAGGTCGCGGACGGTGAAACGCAGGAAGTACCGGTGCTTGCCGAGGGTCTCCAGGATGTCGGCGCGCTCGGTGTCGATCAGAGTGGCGTTCATTGCTGATTCCTTCCGTTGTCGGTGTGAAATCCAAGGTAGAACCCATTGCGGTCAGTTTCTGTCCGCAATGCGGCGATACTGGAAACATGGCCGACACGAGCGCACGCACCCTCCGACTGCTGTCGCTGTTGCAGACCCACCGCTACTGGCCCGGCGCCGAACTCGCCGACCGCCTCGGCATCTCCGCGCGCACCCTGCGCCGCGACATCGACCGCCTGCGCGAACTCGGCTACCCCGTCGACGCGCGCACCGGGGCCGACGGCGGCTACCAGCTCGCCGCGGGCGCCGCGCTGCCGCCGCTGGTCCTCGACGACGACGAGGCCGTCGCCATCACCGTCTGCCTGCAGGCGGGCTCCCAGGGCGCCGTCGACGGCCTGGCCGAACCCTCGGTGCGCGCGCTGGCCAAACTCGTCACCGTCCTGCCCACCCGGCTGCGCCGCCGCGTGGACGCCCTGCGCGCCATGACCGTCTCCACCGGCTGGACCCTGCCGCTGTCGGACGTCGACCCCACCGTCATCACCGCGCTGGCCATGGCCTGCCGCGCCGAGGAACGCCTCACCTTCACCTACACCGCCGCCGACGGCGAGACCAGCGCCCGCGAGGTCGAACCCCACCGCCTGGTCTCCCTGGGCCGCCGCTGGTACCTGGTCGCCTACGACCTGACCCGCCACGCCTGGCGCACCTTCCGCGTCGACCGCCTCACCGGCTCCCACCCCACCGGCGCCCGCTTCCGCCCCCGCGACCTCCCCGCCCCCGACGCCGCCACCTTCGTCCGCACCGGAATAGGCGCCCGCAGACCCGATTACACCGTCACCGCCGACATCGAAGCCCCCGCCGCCCACGTCGAATCCCGCGTAGGCCGCTGGTGCACCACCACCCCCCTCACCCCCACCCGCACCCGCGTCCACATGTCGGTCGACAACCTCGACTGGCCGATCCTGCTCCTGGGCAAGGCCGAAGCCGACTTCCACGTCATCGAACCCCCCGAACTCATCGCCCGCCTCGACGACTGGGGCTCCCGCTTCGTCCGCTCGGCCGATACCGCAGAACCGCTATGACCTGCACCAGCGACCGGTCGACGGCAGCGCCGCGAGGACCAGGGTGGTCAGCGGGAAGACGAGCAACACCGTGGTCGCCACGATCGGCACGGTCCGGACCGGGGTGAGCTCGACCATCACGTACATCCCGATCGCGAACGCCAAAACCGACCAGCCACAACCGATCACCATGACGGTCTGCCCACGGCGGCGGCGCCGCAGCAACTGCGCCACCCCGGTCCCCAGCAGCGCCGCGGTCGTGATCTCGGCGATCAGCCAAGCGATCGTGATGGCGTACGCGCCGGTCGACGGCGGCGTCACCATGTCACCGAACACCGGTATCCGAGACCGCGACTCCAAGTCGCTCAACTGGTTCAACGCGGAATAGACCCGCACCAGCGCGGTCGCGGCACCGAGCGCTCCCAGGATCATCGCCGCGACAGCTGTACCCACACCCGTCATCGGCTGCTCCACGCGCTGATACATCCCGCCCCCGACCGATCCGTCATCGAACCAACTGACGCGGTCCATGATGCCGGACCCTGTCGCCTGTGGAGCAACCCGCCCGGCGCTCAGTGCCGGTAGCGCTGCATCCGCCGCCGCTCGAAGAACAGTTGATCCACCGCCACCGGCGCCACCAGCGCCGTGATCTCCGCCAGTCGCGTGTCGTAGTTGTGTTCGTGGATGCACCGGTGCAGATGCGCGCGCCGCTCGGGCCCGAGCCCCGACCACACCGCCCCGAACCTCGCTCGCGCCTCGGTCCCGGACACCGCCACCAGGTCGAGAAGCGCGGGCCAGCAGCCGGTTTCGGTGGCGCGGGCGGGCAGGGCCGCTACCGCCGCGTC
Organism: Nocardia sp. NPDC004415; assembly: GCF_053602435.1. NCBI lineage: Bacteria > Bacillati > Actinomycetota > Actinomycetes > Mycobacteriales > Nocardiaceae > Nocardia > Nocardia sp. NPDC004415. The sequence goes on along the minus strand of NZ_JBSGDP010000055.1, from coordinate 22,792 downwards.
GGGGAGGGTGGCCAGTGTGTATCCCGCGCGGCGCCGCACCGTGTCGTCCATCCGCGACATCAGCGTGAACAGCCCGCGCCAGCTCCCGGCGTCCTCGCGCTTGTCCAGCGGCGCGATCAGCCCGGCCCCGATATCCGGATCGGCGAACACCGGGTTCCCGACCAGCGACCACAGCCCCAGCGGCGTGAGTTGCCCGGCGATGGTGAGCAGTTCGGGCACCGCGCCCACCATCAGCGCGTTGCGCACCAGCTCACCGACCGCCTGCGGCCGCGCGCTCCCGAACAGGATGTCGCCCACCCGCTGCACCACATCGGGCTCACACCGCGAGAACACCGACAGCGCGGCGTGCTGCAACCCCGGCGCCCCCGACAGCACCGTGTGCGCCATCCGCGGCACCCGCCGCCGCGGCCCGTCCAGCAACTGCCGCACCACCGCGCTGAGAATCTCGACATCGTAGGAATACGCCGCCGAGAAGATCAGCCCCGCGTCGTCGCGTACCCCCGCCTCGACCCCGGCGATCAATTCCTTCGTCGCACAGGCCAGAAACGGCCCGGCCGTCACATAGTCACGCCGCCGCAGCAACTCGTTGACGATCGCCACGACCGGTTTGGTCGGCGCGATATCGGCCAGCTGTGCGATCGCCCGCGGATCCAGATACGGTGCGCAATCGGCCGCGTAGCCCGGATCGAGCATCGTCAAGGTCTCGGCCGCCTTCACCGGATGATCCACCCCGACGGCGCCCGCCGCGCGCCCCGTCATCATCGGCGGAACCAGCTTCTGCACCAGCGGAATCGAGATCGACAGTGGAATATAGGGCACCAGCGCCGAGATCCGCCGGAACGTGTCCGTGTGCTGATCGAACAGCACCCCCGAGATCTGCTCCTGCAACTCGTGCAACCGCTGCGCCCCCAGGTGTCGCAGATGCTGTACCCGCTGCGGATGCACGTGCAAGGTCCGGGCCAGCAGTATCAGCTGCGCCCGTGTCGTCAAATCCGTCATCGCCCCCCGAACATGATCTTCTTGGTCACCGCCCGCAACGGTCGCGGCAGCGCCCCCACCATCGAGTCGATCGACTTGTCCAACGCCGCCGCCTCCAACGCGACCGCGGCCCCCATCAACTCGAACAGATCCCGAGCCTGTTCCGCGGGCAACCGCTCCACCGCGGGCACCGCCTCGGGCACGCCACCGTCCCGCACACTCCGAACACTCATGCGACTCCTGGGCAACGCGAACTCACCCCCGAGAATGCCCCCTCCACCCACCCATGACCAGGTCTTCACGAATATCTGTGCACGACAACCAAAACATCGGCACAGATACATGTGAACCAACGTCCCACCGACGAATTTCGAATGGCCGCCGAGGCTTCGATATGACATGTAACGTCGCGACGCGCGCCGCGATCAACGCGGGAGAGGGTTGCCCCTCGACAATCGGCACAGGTGATGCGGGGTGGAGATGACGGCTGACTGGCAGTTCGATGTGCCGACGGCAGGACACAAGTACCTCCCGCCGGACGCCCGGTACATGGAGGCGCTGACCAGCCAGGGCTACGGATTCGAGGCAGCGGTCGCCGACCTGGTCGACAACTCCATCGACGCGGGCGCCCACGATGTCGTCATCCATTTCCTGCGCGACGGCGACGACCTGCTGAGCCTGCTCATCATCGACGACGGCTGCGGCATGGCCGAGGACGATCTCGATGTCGCGATGACCGTCGGCGGCCGCCGTGACTACGCCCCCGAATCCCTCGGCATGTTCGGGACCGGCCTCAAATCGGCCTCCCTGAGCCAGGCGTCCGCGCTGACGGTGGTCAGCCGGACCCGCAAGTCACGCCCCGCGGGCCGGCGCTGGGCGATGGAGAGCGCCCGCGCGGACTTCCGCTGCGACATCGTCGAACCCCGCTACGCCCAGTCGCTGATCGACCGCTACCACGGCTGCCCGATCACCTGGCAGGGCACCGTGATCCGCTGGGACGGCATCAAGGACTTCCCGCGCAATGTCGGCGCCGCCCAGACCGGACGCTACCTCGACCGCACGATCGCCCGGCTCGGCCTGCACCTGGGCGTGCAACTGCACCGCTTCCTGACCCGCGACGACTTCAACATCACCATCGCCGTCGAGGACATCCGCACCGGCGACATCTACGCCAATTTCGGTGTCGTGGCGTTGAATCCGTTCGGCTACCCCGTCGCGGGCCATCCCGGCTATCCCCGCACGTTCGGCGCGGATCTGGCCGGACTGGGCCGCGTCGAGCTGACCGCCCACATCTGGCCCGCCAAATCCTCACTGAGCGAATACAAATCGTTCGGCAGCGTCCTGGACCGCCAGGGCTTCTACTTCTACCGCAACGGTCGCGTCGTCCAGGCCGGTGGCTGGAACAATGTCCGCCAGCCCGAGCAGCACCTCGCCTTGGCGCGTGTCGAGGTGGACCTGCCCGCCGAGATGGGCGACATCTTCCGGCTCACGGTGAAGAAGGAGGGCATCGAGGTCTCCCCGGAATTCGCCGAGGCGGTGGAGAAAGCCGTCGACGCGGACGGCCACACCTTCGCCGAATTCCTCGCCGAGGCCCAGCAGATCTATCGCGACGCCCGCCGCCGCGCCGGTGCCACCCGCAAGCCGGTGATTCCCGCCGGTCGCGGTTTCGCCGATGCCCTGCGCGAAACCATCGACGACGAACTGCCCGCCCTGCCCGGCGAGGAACCCATCGCCGTCGAATGGCGCAAACTCGCCGACGACCTGTTCTTCGACATCGACCGCGACAACCGGACCATCGCCTTGAACCGGCGCTACCGCACCGCGCTCAACGGCGGTCGCCGCGGCACGGTCGACGACGCCCCGATGCTGAAAGCGCTGATGTATTTCCTGCTGCACGAAGTGTTCGGCAAGGAGTTCAACGGACCGCGGACGAAGGACAATCTGCAGCTGTGGCAGTCGGTGCTGCTGTCGGCCGCCCGCGCCGAGCTCGATCAGGCCGACGCGTGAATCCGGGTGAACTGCGGCTCCGGCTGCACCGGGAGGTGCTCGGTGAGCTGGCGGGCACCCGGCCACGAAACCTGATGTCCTCCATGCGGTATCAGGTCGAAGACATGCCGGAGGCCGCGCCGTTCGCCACCGAGGAGGACTTCCGCGACGCGCTGTTGTTCGTCTCCGACAATCTGGCACTGGTGGAGATGTGGCGCACCCAGCTCTACCAGTGGGACTTCGATCCGGCACCGACCTGGTCCGACGCCGAACCACGCACCCCCGAGCGACGCGCGCACATCTGCCTGCGGCTGGGTGTCGACCTGGCGACCGCGAAACTGCTGGAAGCCAACGCGCCCATTCCCGCCCTGCCGAAACCGGTGGTCATCGGCACCCGTTTCGAACCGTGGTATCACACCCGGGCCACCCGGTTCTCCCGCCACGGACGCGAGGGCTACTGGAACAACTACCGTCTGCTGCTCGCCGGAAAGCAGTGGTCTCCGGAGGCTGTCGCCGACCTCGACGCCGCCACCGACGCCGTGGTCGAGCGCCTGGCGGACCCGACCGCGCCCACGGCGTACCAGTCCAAGGGCCTCGTGGTCGGCTACGTCCAGTCGGGCAAGACCGCGAACTTCACCGGCGTCGTCGCCAAAGCGGTCGACGCCGGATATCGCCTGGTCATCGTCTTGTCCGGCACCTTGAACCTGCTCCGCGCGCAGACCCAGCGCCGCCTCGACATGGAACTCGTCGGCCGCGAGAACATCCTGCGCGGTGCCGCCGAACACGAATCCGACTACCACGACGATCCGGCGTGGATCGGGCGCCGCTTCCAGTCCTTCGGCGACCTGCCGTCGGTGCAGGGCTGGTTCGACATCCACCGCCTGACCACCCGCGACAACGACTACCGCAGCCTGCAGCAGGGCATCTACGCCCTCGAATTCGAGAAACGCGAACCCGCCCTGCCGCTGTACGACCCGGTCAACCTGCACCGCGCCGCTGCGCGCCTCATGGTCGTCAAGAAGAACAAAACCGTCCTGACCAGGCTCGTCAAGGACCTCAACAAGATCAAGACGCCGCTGGCGGAGATCCCCGTCCTGATCATCGACGACGAGTCCGACGAAGCCTCGGTCAACACCACCCGCCCCAAACCCGACACCGAGCGCACCGCGATCAACCAGTCCATCGCCGACCTGCTCACCATGCTCCCGCGCGCCCAATACCTCGGCTACACCGCCACCCCGTACGCCAACGTCTTCATCGACCCCTCCGACACCACCGACATCTTCCCCAAGGATTTCCTGCTCTCCCTGGAACGCCCCGCCGGCTACATGGGCGCCACCGACTTCCACGACATCGACTCCGCCGCCCCGGAATCCGAACGCACCTACGCGAATTCGAACGAGAAGGCGCACGTGCGCGACGTCGTCGTGGCCGACGAGGACGACACCGAAGCGCTCATCCGGGCCGTCGACATGTTCGTCCTGGCCGCGGCGATGAAGGTCTACCGCGAGGCGCACGGCCTCGGCGACGGCTACTTCACCCACCACACGATGCTCATCCACGAATCCAGCTTCGTGGCCGACCACCGCGAACTGCTTGGACGCGTCACCGAGGTCTGGTGGAACGCCGACTATTCCGGTCCGACCGGCCACGCACGCCTGCGTGAACTCTTCGACACCGACGTGGCCCTGGTCAGCGCCGCGCGCGCGGACGGTCACGCCGTCCCGCCCGACTTCGACACGCTGCGGCCCTACATCAGCCCCGCCGTCATCCGCATCGGCGGCGATCAGTCCCCGATCATCGTCGTCAACGGCGACAAGGTGCTCGAGACCGGCGAGGCCGACTTCGACAAACGCCCGATCTGGAAGATCCTCATCGGCGGCCAGAAACTGTCCCGTGGCTTCACCGTCGAGGGCCTGACCGTCTCCTATTTCCGCCGCCGCGCGGGCAACATGTCCGCGCTCATGCAGATGGGCCGCTGGTTCGGCTTCCGCCGCGGCTACCGCGACCTGGTGCGCCTCTACATCGGCCGCGAGGAGGCGGGCCCCGGCCGCAAGACCTTCGACCTCTACCAGATGTTCGAGGCCATCTGCCAGGACGAGGACGCCTTCCGCCAGGAACTGCGCCAGTACGCCACAATGGTCGACGGTGAACCCCAGGTGACACCCGCCCAGGTCCCGCCCCTGGTCTCCCAACACCTGCCCCTGCTGCCGCCGACCAGCAAGAACAAGATGTACAACGCGCGCCTGGTCGAGGTGCGTTCACCGGGCCGCTGGCGCGAGCCCACCGCCTACCCGACGATCGCGGCCGACCTGCGCCACAATGTCACCGCCTGGCTGCCTATTCTCGACGAACTCTCCACCGCACCAGCAGATTTCGCCTACCACTTCCCCGACGGCACCGCGAGCCACGCGATGACCGCCCACCACGCCATCGTCGGCGCCGACCGGATCCTCGAGGTCCTGGAATCGGTGCGCTGGCGCGCCGAACGCCAGTTCGCCCCCGACCTCGAATACCTGCGCTCGATCACCGCCGACGGCGCCGTCGCCGACTGGGCCGTCCTGTGCCCACAGCCCAACCGCAACGCGGCCGCCCTCCCACTCGGCCACCACACCCTGCCCCGCTGGGACCGCGGCCGCCGCCGCGACCCCCTGTTCGGCGCCATCAGCTACAACTGGCACCGCACGATCGCCCGCCGCATCGCCGACGCCCTCCCCGACTCCGGCGACCCCCACACCGAATCCTTCCGCTCCGCCCGCCGCGGCGCCCTCCTCCTACACCCCGTGGTCGAACCCGTCCACCTCTCCGACATCGCCCCCGACGGCAGCATCGACCCCGGCAAACTCGTCGTCACCTTCGGCTTCGTCGCGCCTTCGACCGCGGTCGGGCGGGATTCGCGCGTGGTGCGGTTCGAGACCACGGATTCGTCCACCGAAAGTGCGATCGTCGAGGCGGACCAGGAAGGCTGAGCGCGGTCGTGTTTCCCGCCGGTTGTGTGTTCCGTTTCCGTACTTGCTGAGAGGGCGATGCCCTGTCGTTCCACGTACTCCGTTCTCACGCAAGGAGACATCGCTGCCGGCGATCGGTCAATAGCGTTGTAGCGTGCGCCTTCCTTCGACAGAGCAATCGCCGACTGGTAACGCCCGGCAACGGGGATCGATACGGATTCGCAAGTTGTGGTCGTCCGGAAGGAAGCTGCGCAGGTGGCCAGGAGAAGTAGTAGTGGTGGCGGTGGGGCGATGGCAATTCTTGTCATCCTCGGTGTTGTGGGTGCGTGCTCCCAGATCGTCGACGGGATCGTGGACGATCCGAAACCCCCGTCGAGCCCAGCGGCCGAAGCCGTGTTCGTCGGATCGATCGTGGCTGTGACCGGGTCGGAGCTGACAGTTCAGGTTGGCGCGGACAAAGTGCGAACAAGATGGGCCAGGTTGAATCACGGAGGCATGTGCGGAGCCGAGATCGCACCAGCGCTGGACGCTCGGCTGCATGAGCTTCTGCCGCTTGGTCTATCAGTCACCATTGTTCGGGAACCGGTGCGCTCAGCGCCGCCTGGCAAGTCAGACTATGTATACGTGCACCTCGCTGCCCCCGGAGCCGTTGCCAGTGTTCAGCCGTACGGAGTAAGCATCAACGAACAGGTTGTCGCCGAGGGGAATTCGGTAACGAGTCCAGAAATCAATCGAGATGATCTGGCACCACCTTCCGCCCTGCAGGTCGAGGCGGTCCGGGCGGAGGTTCCGGCCGCGTATCTGGCCGCGTTCGATGGGATCATCAATGCAGGCAACCAGGCATGGAGCAATCGCGTCGGTGCAATCGGACTCTGCCGGGACCGCCTCGACCGTGAGCACGCCCGGTTGGTCGAGCTGTGGGGTCCCGACGGTCGGATCGGTACTGACGATGATCCCGACCGGGATTGGACTCCGTCTGTGAACAGCGGCGGTGGAGGTGGGGGAGGTGGCGGGGAGAGTCGGTTCTGTCGGAAGCGTTGGTGGTGTTAGCGGTGTGGCAGCCATCAACTCGGTAGGCTTGCTGCCTACGGCGTTGAGCCTGTTGAACCCAGGAACGGTAGTCGGATCTTCCGGCCACTGATCATGTTCCAGTACAGCGCTTTCCGCTATTGAGCGTGCCGTCGCTCGAAGCGTGGACGGTCACCGCTGGTGCAATCGTCGACGGTGGCGACTGAGATCAGTTCAGCGGAAATGTCGATTCGAGTGGTATCGAACTGACCTTCTGAACGTCGATCCTCACTCCGGAGGTCGACAGAGATCGGGGAGCCGACCCGGTTGCCAAGAACTGGTCGAATCGTTTGGCCAAGCGCTCCGGTGCAGGGTGCAGGGATTTCCGGTCGGGAAGTGTCAACCGAACACCCGCCATGCCCTTGAGGCCGAACTTGAGGATTGGTCCCTCATTGTGGGCAGCGGCCAAGGCGGGACCGATGTGCACTCGGCAGTCAGGCGAGATTCCCATCAGGTTGCGGTCGTAGGCAGTGTGGTGAATCCTGCACAGACTCAGACCGTTCGGGATATCCGCGATTCCGTGTTCTTCCTTGTCGCCGATGATGTGGGCCGCTTCCAACAACTGCGGGCGCCCGAGCCTGCATACCGCGCACCGGTTCTTGTAGGCCAGCAGCACCCGACTACGGAACTGAGGCTGGTGCAGCCGCTGCTCGGTCATTCGCTGGACATAGCGCCGCTCGGTCGCAGTCAGGTGCTGCGGATCGCTGACGTCGCGCACGGATTCGTCGAGCGCCAGCAGAATTCTCCGGTTGGCGGGGTCGTCGGCTACTACATACACCGGAAAGATCGGGAGATAGCGGATGTCACCACCGACTTTGATCCACCGCAGCAGGATGAGCGGCAGTTGAGTGTCCGCGGATTTGCGCAGTTTGACGTTGTCACCGGCATCGATTGGTCCGTCACGGTAGGCGTACGAGAACAGTGAGTCGCCGACGATGGCATCGTCGTACGGGCTGTCCGGCTTCGACATGATCGACAGGGTCGAACTGAAGATCTGTGGGTTGCGTATGCCACGGTTGCGATCGATCAGCTGGATTCCGACGTTGTTGACTCGGAAGTCCAGCAGGTCGGCACGTGTGACCGATCCGCCGCGTTCCTCCACGAGAGCCTTCAACGCGTCAAATATGTCCAAACGTAGTGCACGTTCTTCCCCTAGATCCACATGCGAAGTGTGCCACGAGGATCCGACATCTTCGGTGCTGCGCAGGGCACAGCTCCGCTCTGATGGCACGCACGGTCCCCCGAGCCCCCTGTTTGTCGGCTCAGAACGTGAGTGATGACCAGGGGATCTCGATGGGGAAGGGGTAGGGGAAGAAGATGTCCGGGGTGTCGGCCGAGGTCCATTCGCCGGGCAGGACATAGTTTGCGGGGCGGAGCGGGCGGACGCCTTGCGGAAGTTCAGCGTGGCCGATATCGAGTCCGTAGACCCGGACTGTTCCGATGGCGCCGGTAGTTCGGTGCAGGGCGAGTCCCAGTACCAGGGGATACTGCCGGCGGCGTATCTTGCGCACTTGGCCTCCATAACGGTCTGTGTGTTCGATGGGGACAGGACCTCTCCGACGAGGCAGCATCGGAGGCACGGACGTCGGCGAACGATGGCAGACACCGGTGCACCAGGAAGTCGGGGGTTACGAAGTCCGACTTTCCGGTGTTGCCGAAGAACACGTTGGTCTCGGGGTTCACTCGCCGGCATCGTTCGCTGCTCGACATGTCGCCTCGTGCGCACCGTTCGACCTGCTCGGTCAGACGTCGCATCGCCATCTGGTGCTCGCCGGGACCTCGGCGCACCCAAACGACTCGCCCCTCCACAGCTCGATCTGCTCGGCGACCTTCCATGCGAGGCTGGTTCGGGTGATAGTGGATCCGCTATCATTGCTGCATGGATGCGGGTGGCGGTACCACGCAGTCGACGGCCGGGCGTTTGGTATGCGAGGCGCGGCGGCGTCGGCGCCTGTCACAGCGTGAGCTCGCTAAGCGGGCGGGGGTGGCACAATCCACCGTGGCCACCGTGGAGGGGGGAAGGCGGCAGCCTTCTTTCGCGATGGTTGAGCAGTTGCTTGCGGCGGCCGGGTTCCGGTTGGGGACTCAGCTGGTCAATGCTGTCAGGCCCAGCGTGCTGCTTGAGGAGTATCGGGACGAGTTCGAAGCCGCATTGGCTCGGTATCCGGTTACGAAGGTGTGGCTTTTCGGATCGGTCGCTCGCGGAGCGGACCGGCCTGACTCGGACTTGGACCTGCTGGTCGAGTTGAAACCGGAAGCGTCCATTCTCGATATTCTCGATCTCGACTCCGAACTGAGTGAGCTTCTCGGATGTCCTGTCGATGTCGTCACGACATCAGACCTGGAATCGAACGATCTGCTGCGGCGTGGCGTCGACCGCGGCCAGAAGCGACTGGCTTTTGCCGCATGACCGACGAGCGGGCTGATCAGCGGATTCTATTCGTCGAAGCCACGTTGAACGAGATCGAGGAGTTCGCGGGTCGGGGGCGTGCTGCCTTCGACGCCGACATCGCGGTGGCGCGGGCATGTCAGTACAGCGTGATCCGGCTTGCCGCAGATCTGGACCGACTCGGCGAGGAATGGTTGGCCGATCACCCGGATGTTCCGTGGCGGCTTATCCGAGGCATGCGCAATCGGATCGCGCACAGCTATTGGCTCGTCGATGACGACATCGTCTGGGCCGTTGTCGATGTGCACGCTCGTGAACTGCACCGCCATCTGGCGGCCGAGTTCGACGCGGCTCGTACCAGACTGGCCGAATATTCAGGTGCTGCTGCCAGGGGTGCGGATGGTCCAGAGGCGGGAGAAGCTGAAGCAGACGATCAGTAGGCCGCTGGGGTGAGGTCTGGCGTCATCGTCGCTCCGGAGGTGCGTCGGCGCTCAACCCGCGCTCGTTTTTGACGCGGAGATTGGGATCGCTGGGGTGGTGGAACGGTGCGAGCAGACTGCCGGGGATCAGGCAGTTGCGTGGGTGAGGGTGGGGTTGGCAGTATTCGTGCCCATATGACGTGGGAATTCGATGCAGTGGAAGCAAGTCTTGACGGACTGTCGGTGGGGGATGCGTTGGGGGCGCAGTTCTTTGTGCCGGGGAGTTCGGTAGCGGGGTTGGTGGCGGGGCGGGTGCCGGTGGGGCCGTGGCCTTGGACCGATGACACCGAGATGGCGTGTTCGGTGTTCGGGGAGATTCGGGGGCGCGGGCGGATCGACCGGGAGGTGCTGGCGGGGGTGTTCGCCGAGCGGTGTGAGCCTTATCGGGGGTATGGGGCGGGGACTGTCGTGGTGTTGCACGAGATTCGGGATGGGCGGCCTTGGCGGGAGGCGGCGGGGGCCGGGTTCGGTGGGCGTGGGTCTTGGGGGAACGGGGCGGCTATGCGGGTGGCGCCGTTGGGGGCGCATTTCGCGGGGGATCTGGATCGGGCGGCGGGGGAGGCGGCGTTGTCGGCGGAGGTGACGCATCGGCATCCGGAGGCGATCGTGGGGGCGATGGCGGTGGCTGTGGCGGCGGGGTTCGCGGCGTCGGTGCGGGGGAAGGGTTGTGCACCTGGGGAATTGCTGGATGCGGTCGAGCCGTATCTGGTGGACGGGCGGACGGCAGCGGGGATTCGGCGGGCGCGGAAGTTGCTCGGGCGGTCGGTGGCGGAGGCTGCCTATGAGCTCGGGAACGGGGCTCAGGTGAGCGCTCAGGACACGGTGCCGTTCGCCTTGTGGGCGTCTGCGACGTTTCTCGAGGACTATCCGGCCGCGATCACCGCGTGTGTCGAGGCCGGTGGGGACGTGGATACGACCGGCGCGATCGTCGGGGGAATCGTCGCGGCGTACACCGGGTGGGGTGATCGGGGAGCGGTGCGCGGGATTCCGCTGGAGTGGCTGGCTGCTCGGGAACCGTTGCCGGCGTGGGCGGTCGTTCGGTAGGCGGCGCGGGTCGGGAATATCGGCTGGATCCGCGGGAGTTCGGGGGGATGCGGTGGTGGGATGTGGGCTGCCACGAGGTGGCGGAGGCGGATCCGCATTTCGGGCGGTTCCTGGCGAAGCTGGATCAGTCGTTGGGGGTCAGGGGGTTTGGCGGACCTTGATGGCGTCGCGGGAGATGTAGACGTCGTATTCGCCGGGGGTGGCGATGGTGGCGTTGCCGTAGGTGGAGCGGATGAAGGGGGAGGTGAACCAGCGGTTGTCGTTCATGTCTTCGAAGAAGTCGCGGTCGCCGCCGTGCAGGAAGGTGTGGTCCTGGGCGGGGGACTTGCCGTCGAGGCGCTGGCCGTAGAGGCGGCTGAGTTTGTAGCCGGAGTGGAAGCCCAGGGCGTTGACCCAGGGTTCGAGTTCGACGATGTTGGCTTGCAGGGCCCACAGGTCGCCTTCGATGCGGTAGGTGGTGGGGGTGCCGGGGGTGCCGTCCTCGTCGAATTCGGTGAGTTCGAGGTCGAGCTGATGGGGTTGGCCGGCAACGGGTTTCGCGATGACGTGGGCGGCTTTGATCTCGCCGGTCAGCCCGAGATAGGTCTGCAGCAGGGTGGCGATCCAGAGCAGGAGGACGGCGGCCAGGAGCAGGACCGTGCCGGGGAAGGCGTGGCCCAGAACGGGTTTGAGGCCGCGGCGGCGGGTGGCGAGCAGGGCCGCGCGGGCGAGCAGGACGACGGCCAGGGCGAGCAGGACGAGCAGACACACCTGGGCGAACCCGAAGGTCACCGGGAAACTCATGTTCCCGGTATACCGCGAAAGTCCGTGCGGTAAGCAGGTTCCGGCAGACCGTGATGCGGTCGCCGTGACCGGTCAGTCGGCGGCCGGGTCCTGGGGTGGGCGCAGGCGGAGGATGAGGGCGATGGACAGGGCGCAGGCGATCGCGATCACGATGCCTGCCGTCGCGGGTGTGGCGCCGCGGTCGACGACGGTGGTGCGGTACCACGACGGTGAGTAGGCGAGGTGGCCGAACTCGGTGTCGCTCAGGGCGACGCCGGCGGAGGGGACGAACAGGATGCCGAGACCGACCACCACCGACGAGGGGCTCTCCGGCACGGCCGTGCCGACGCAGAAACCGCCGATCCCGCCGAGTGCCAGGCAGCCGAGGGCGGCGACGAGCACCGCCGGTGGATCGAAGACGTCGACGGCGAGCGTGCACACGCCCAGCACGATCACGCAGACCGCCGCGAGCAGGACCCGCGGGGTGCGCATGCCGAGCAGCAGGCCGATGCCGACCGCGCCGAGGGTGGCCAGGTCGACCCAGCCGGAGCGGGGCAGTGTGATCACCAGGCTGCCCACCACGGCGAAGCCGGCGAGCAGTGGGACGAGCAGTCCGTCGCGGGCGGGCAGCACGAAGGCGGCGGCGGTCGCGGCGGCGACGACGGCGACGCCGACGAGGATCAGGTGACGGAGGCTGTCGGCGTGGGAGGCGAGGGCGAGGGAGGAATACAGGATGGTCGGATAGGCGATGAGGGCGGCGAAGACGGGAGCCAGCGGAATGGCGGAATCGGGGGAGAACCGGGGCGGCGGGGCCTCGGTGATCGCGAAGTAGGCCAGGGCCAGGACGCTGGCGGCGATGAACCACAGCGGCAGCGCGCCGGCGAGCAGGCCGTCGAAGCTGTCGGTGCCCTCGTCGACCGGTGTCTGGGTGAGGTCGCCGATGATGGTCGCGCCGACCGCGGCGAACAGGTAGATCGCGCGCATCAGCGGGGTACCCCACACCGCGACCGCCATCGCGCCGAAGGCCATCCCGGCCAGCAGGGCGTCGATGAAGTTGAGGGTGGGTAGCGACAGGCCCTCCAGGTGGCCGTCGTCGTTGATCGGCAGCAACGCCAGGTGGTTGAGCAGGATGCCGCACAGCGCGGCCAGCGCGGTCCAGCGCGCGGTGCGCACGCTGCCGACGGCGAAGGTGACCGCGGCGGTGATCACCGCGACGAACGCGCCGCCGGTCATCGCGCGGGGGATGTTGAACACCAGCAGGTCGAGATGCCGCGAGGCGATGAGCGAGGCGAAGCTGATCGGCAGCATGATCGCGAGGACGGCGACCGAGGTGGCGACCAGGACGGTGGCCGCCTCGGCGGCGGTCCGGAGGCGTTGCGCGGCGACGGGCTGCACCCACTCTCCGTTCTCGCGGACGGGCAGGTCCGGGCGGACCTGGCTCAGCTTAGCCAGGGCTGTCGCGGAAAATCGGCAGCGACGTGCGACGATGGACGAATCTCCTATGGCAGGCACGGGATTCGGAAGGTCGGTTGATGCCCAGCGGGGTCGTGAGCTGGTTCGACGGTGGCAAAGGGTTCGGGTTCATCAGGCCCGACGCCGGCGGACCGGAGGTGTTCGTGGAGTACACCGAGGTGGTGGGGGAGGGTTTCCGCACGTTGCGCGACGGGCAGCGGGTGGAATATCGCGTGCAGGAGACCCGCCGCGGTCCCGAAGCGCACCAGGTGCGGATCGTGTGAGGTTCAGTTCTGGCCGCTGGGCCAGAAGCGGGAGGCCCGCTGGCCGTGCACCGGTCGCGCCAGGTTGGGGTCCTCGGCCTCGGTGATGCCGACCTGCATCAGCAGGATCATGGTGACCATGCTGATGCCGATGATCAGCGGGGTGAGCAGCTGGCCCGCCGACGCGCCACCGGCGTGGGCGACATGGGCGCTGGTGTGCGCGCTCATGGAGAACATGCCGGTGTAGTGCATGCCGGTGACGGCCACGCCCATCAGCAGGGCGGCACCGACGGTGGCCATGACGCCGTGGATGTGCAGGGCGAACCACAGCGCCGCGATCGAGGCCACCACCGCGATGGCGAAGGACAGGGCGACCACGAACGGGTCGTAGACGATCTCGGCGTCGGTGCGCATCGCGTACATGCCCGCGTAGTGCATGGCGGCCACGCCGAGACCGGTGATCGTGCCACCGACCGGAAGGGCGGCGCTGTCCCAGCCGCGGCGCACCACGATGGACAGCCCGAGCCACACCACCGCGATGGCGACGGCGGCGCTGAACAAGGTGATCGGCACGTTGTAGCGGATGGTCGCGCCGTCGACGGAAAAGCCGAGCATCGCGATGAAATGCATGACCCAGATTCCGGTGCCGCCGAGTGCCACGGCGGCCGCGGTGAGCCATCCGCCGTGGTTACCGGAGGCGCGCGAGCGAACCATACAACGCAACGCCAGCATCGATCCGAGGACGGACATGAGATAGGCGGGCAGCGGGGTCACCCAGCCGTAAGTGAAATGGTCTATATCCAGCACGAGAGGCTCCTCGAGAGTTTTCCGAGCGAGGTGTGGTCTCGCCCACGAACTCGGAAAATACGCTGGTAGAAAATTTGCCGTACTCGGTTTCTCGAAAATGTCTAGGGTCGCTGACGGCGACATCACCCGGCGCCATGGAGAACTCGATGGTGAAGCGTGCCAGTCGGTTTGCCCGAAGGGCCGGCGCCATTGCGGCATCCGTTCCGCAACTGTCCCGGCATACGCCCGGCATCCACCGGATTGTGGTCGGGCCCACCTGTGTGGTGGCACCGGTGGACGCGGTCACCGGGTTGGCTTCCTCACAGTCGGCGACCTGTGGTGTGGCTGAATTCGCCGAACCGTGGCATTGTTGGTTGGCGAGACCGGGACCGGACTATTAGGACCTGGCTCGTCTACAGAAGGTTTAGAAATGGCTCAGGGCATTGTGAAGTGGTTCAACAGCGAGAAGGGCTTCGGCTTCATCGCGCAGGACGGCGGCGGACCCGACGTCTTCGTGCACTACTCGGCTGTTAGCGGCTCGGGCTTCCGCTCCCTCGACGAGGGTCAGCGTGTGGAGTTCGAGATCGGTCAGGGCCAGAAGGGCCCGCAGGCACAGGACGTTCGCGTCATCTAGTTCCTGCGCTGACCAGCGTATGAGTTGAAGCTCCGCACCGGACCGGTGCGGAGTTTCTGCGTTTCCGGGCCCGCTCAGCCCGCCGCGAGAGCCTCCGACCGGAAGAACTCGTCGGTGATCGCCCTGGCCGCGGTGAGATCGCGGGGACCGCGGGTGGCGAAAGTCTCGGCCGCGGTGCGGAACTCGGTGGTGATGAACTCGGCGATCGGCGCCGGAGCCGCACCCGTGCCCATCTCCCTGGTGCGTGATTTCAGTGCCGTCAGCTCGGTGACCGCGTCGGTGAAGCCGGTGGGCAGGTCGCACTCGGCGAGCAGGGTCGGCAGGTGCATGGGCGCCACGGCCGCGCCGGGGTGCTCGCGCAGCCAGCGCAGCGCCATCGCCGGGCGCAGCGAGTAGAACACCTTCTTCAGGCCGCCGTGGCGCTCGAACAGCGTCCACTGGCGCGCGCCCAGGTGCAGATAGTGCCTGGCCACCCGGTCGCGGTCGGCCACCTCGGTGGCGACCTCGCGCAGCCGGGCGCGGAAATCCCCGTCCCCGCGATAGACGATGGGTGACATCAGCCACTCGACGATCACCGCGTTGCCCTGCACGAGCAGGCGCAGCGCCTTGGCCAGATCCCAGCCGTTCACATCGAGCAGGCCGACCAGCGGCGTCTCGATCACATCGCGCGTGCGCCACGGCGACAGGTAGGTGTCCAGGCTCGCCACATAGACGAAGCGGCAGTCGTAATCGGAGTCGGGCGACGGGAAACCCCAAGCGCGGCTGCCGCTTTCGATGGCCAGCCGGATGGTGACGCGGTGGTCGGCGGCCACCCGGTCGAGCTCGGAGTCGACGGCGGCCACCACCGCCGGATCCATCGAATCGGGAACGTGACGCAGGAGCATGGCGTGATCGTAGAGCGGGCCCCGCACCCCGTTCACCAGGTTTTCGGCAGGGGGGTAAGGGCAGCCGAACTTCGCCGGACTATTCTGGTCGGCGGTAACTGCCGACCCCTTTCTTCTTCAGGAGTACCCCACAGTGAGCCAAGCAGGCCGTCCTGTAGTTCTGATCGCCGACAAGCTCGCCCAGTCGACCGTCGACGCGCTCGGTGACGGTGTCGAGGTTCGCTGGGTCGACGGCCCCGACCGCCCGGCCCTGCTCGCCGCGGTGCCCGAGGCCGACGCGCTGCTCGTGCGTTCCGCCACCACCGTCGACGCCGAGGTGCTCGAGGCGGGCAAGAAGCTCCAGATCGTCGCCCGTGCCGGCGTCGGCCTCGACAATGTCGACGTGCCCGCCGCCACCGAGCGTGGCGTGATGGTCGTCAACGCGCCGACCTCCAACATCCACACCGCCGCCGAGCACGCCGTCACCCTGCTGCTCGCCGCCGCGCGCCAGATCCCGGCCGCCGACGCGACCCTGCGTGAGAAGACCTGGAAGCGCAGCAAGTTCAACGGTGTCGAGATCCTCGGCAAGACCGTGGGCGTCATCGGCCTGGGCCGTATCGGCCAGCTGTTCGCGCAGCGTCTGGCGGCCTTCGAGACCAAGATCGTCGCCTACGACCCCTACACCTCGCCCGCGCGCGCCGCCCAGCTGGGCATCGAGCTGCTGAGCCTGGAAGAGGTGCTCGAGCGCGCCGACTTCATCTCGATCCACCTGCCCAAGACCCCCGAGACCAAGGGCATGCTCAACGCCGAGACCCTGGCCAAGACCAAGCCGGGCGTCATCATCGTCAACGCCGCGCGCGGTGGCCTGATCGACGAGCAGGCGCTGGCCGACTCGATCAAGTCCGGCCACGTGCGTGCCGCCGGTCTGGACGTGTTCGAGACCGAGCCGTGCACCGACAGCCCGCTGTTCGACCTGCCCGAGGTCGTCGTGACCCCGCACCTGGGCGCCTCCACCGCCGAGGCCCAGGACCGCGCGGGCACCGATGTCGCCAAGTCGGTGCTGCTGGCGCTGGCCGGTGAGTTCGTGCCGGGCGCGGTGAACGTCACCGGTGGCGCGGTCAACGACGTGGTCGCGCCGTGGCTGGACGTCGTGCGCAAGCAGGGCGCGCTGCTGGGTGCCATCGCCAACGAGCTGCCGGTCAGCATCGAGGTGCAGGTGCGTGGCGAGCTGGCCGCGCAGGACGTCGCCGTGCTGGAGCTGTCCGCGCTGCGCGGGGTGTTCTCGGCGCTGGTCGAGGACCAGGTCACCTTCGTCAACGCGCCGTCGCTGGCCAAGGAGCGGGGCATCACCGCCACCGTCACCACCGCCACCGAGAGCCCGAACCACCGCAGCGTCGTCGACCTGCGCGCCGTGTTCGGCGACGGCTCGACCCTGAACGTGGCGGGCACGCTGACCGAGCCTGCCCTGGTCGACAAGATCGTCAACATCAACGGCCGCAACTACGACATGCGCGCCGAGGGCCTGAACCTGGCCGTGCTGAACTACAGCGACAAGCCGGGCGCCCTGGGCAAGATCGGCACCAAGCTGGGCGAGGCCGACGTCGACATCCTGGCCGCGCAGCTGAGCCAGGACATCGACGCCGAAGGCGCCACCGTGGTGCTGCGCGTCAACCGCGAGGTGCCCGCCGAGGTGCAGACCGCGATCGGTGAGGCCGTCGGTGCCTCGAAGGTCGTTCTCGTCGATCTGGCCTGAGTTTCTGGAGCGCTGGAAGCACTGAGGGTGCCGACCCACGACGGGTCGTGCGAGGCGGGGCGAGACCTGCGGCATCAGCCGTGGTGTCCCGCCCCGCTTGGTATCCCGAGCAGTTCGACGGAGTAGCCGTCACCTCTACGGATTTGAACCGTTTCTGATTGGAGTCAGAGCACTATGAAGCTCGCAGTCATCGCCGGTGACGGCATCGGGCCCGAGGTCATCGCCGAGGCACTGAAGGTGCTCGACGTGGTGGTGCCCGGGGTCGAGAAGACCGAGTACGACCTGGGCGCGGCGCGCTACCACCGGACCGGGGAGATCCTGCCCGAGTCGGTGCTGCCCGAGCTCAAGCAGCACGACGCGATCCTGCTCGGCGCGATCGGTGACCCGTCGGTGCCCAGCGGTGTGCTCGAGCGGGGCCTGCTGCTCAAGACCCGCTTCGCGCTGGACCATCATGTGAACCTGCGGCCCTCGAAGCTGCACCAGGGTGTCACCAGCCCGCTGGCCGGCAATCCGGACATCGACTTCGTGGTCGTGCGTGAGGGCACCGAGGGCCCCTACACCGGCACCGGCGGCGCGATCCGCGTCGGCACGCCGCACGAGGTGGCCACCGAGGTCTCCAACAACACCCGCTTCGGCATCGAGCGCGTGGTGCGCTACGCCTTCGCCACCGCGCAGGCGCGGCGCAAGCACCTCACGCTGGTGCACAAGAACAATGTGCTCACCTTCGCCGGATCGCTGTGGCAGCGCACCGTCGACGAGGTCGGTGCCGAGTTCCCGGACGTGCAGACCGCCTACCAGCACATCGACGCCGCCACCATCCACATGGTCACCGACCCGGGCCGCTTCGACGTGATCGTCACCGACAACCTGTTCGGCGACATCATCACCGACCTGGCCGCCGCCGTCAGCGGTGGCATCGGCCTGGCCGCCTCGGGCAATATCGACGCCTCGGGCACCAACCCGTCGATGTTCGAGCCGGTCCACGGCAGCGCCCCCGACATCGCGGGCCAGTCCAAGGCCGACCCGACCGCCGCCATCCTGTCGGTCTCGCTGCTGCTCAACCACCTCGGCAACACCGAGGGCGCGTCCCGCATCGAATCCGCCGTCGCCAAGGACCTGGCCGCCCGCACCGCCCCCGCCTCCACCGTCGAGGTCGGCGACCGCATCGCCGCCATCGTCTGACGACACCGAACGACAACAGGCCCGCTCCGGTTCGTCCGGAGCGGGCCTGTTGTTCTTGTGGGGGCGGTTACTTCGACGGGTCGCGGGGGACGAGGGGGATGGCGGCCGCGGCGGCTACGGCGGCCAGGGCGTAGGTGGTGGGGAAGCTGGTGGCGGTGATGACGGCGCCGAAAACCGGGGGGATGGCGGCGATTACGAGGTTCTGGCCGGTGTTCTGGATGCCGAGGCCGCGGCCGCTCCAGAAGGGGCCTGCGATCTCGGCGACGGCGGTGAAGGCCAGGCCGTTGTCGGAGACGGAGATGACCGAGGCGGCCACCAGCAGTGGGACGGCCGCCCACCACCAGCCGGTCCAGGCGGCCACGCTCAGCGCGGCCATGGCGACGACCGCGGCGACGGCGACCTGACGCAGCGGGGTCAGTCTGCTGCCGACGCGGTCCGACCACGCGCCCGCGCCGATGCGGCCCGCGGCGCCGAGGAACTGGGTGACGGTCATCAGCGCGCCCGCGGCGGGCAGCGACCAGCCCAGATCGCGGTGCAGCCACAGCAGCGCGAAGGTCCACAGGGTGGCCTGCGGGACCACCAGCAGGATCGAGACCGCGTGGATGCGCCACAGCGTCGAGGCGCCCCGGTAGGGGTTGGCGCGGTCGGCGGCCGCGGTCGGCGGCCGCGGCGGGTCGACGATGCCGATCAGGCAGCCGATCGCGGCCAGCCCGGCCATCACGGCGGGGACCAGCAGCGCGGCGGCGATGCCGTGGTGCTCGGCGACCCACGGGATGCTCAGCGCGCCCAGGCCCACGCCCAGTGGCTGGGCGGTCTGGCGGATACCCATGGCCAGGCCGCGCCGGTCCGGCGGGAACCAGCCGACGATCACCCGGCCGCTGGCGCCGTTGGAGCTGGCCGCGCCGACGCCGCCGAGCAGCAACAGCGCGCCGAAGGCGACGGCGTTGTCCACCAGGGCGGCGCCGATGCCTGCGACGAACATCACGACCGTGCCCGCCACCAGCACCACCCGCTCGCCGATGCGATCCACGACATATCCCCAGGCGATGAGCGTGCACACCAGGCCGAGGGTGGGCAACGCCACCAGCGCGCCGGCCGCGGCCAGCGAATCGCCGCGGGCGGTGAGCGCGGGCAGCAGGAACGGGGTGCCGTGGATGAACATCGAGCTGGCGGTCTGCGCGAAGACGCCGAGCGCGAGCATGAACCACCGTCTGCCGCTACCGATCCGGGTCACCTCGGGTGCCTGGTGCGCCTGCGTCACGATTCCCACCTCGCTCGGATTGCACGATTGCGTCTCAATATTTGAGATTGATGTCTCATGGTATGAACATCGAAGATCACGCTACACCGCTGACCGTCGATTGTTGCCCCCGGATCAGGTGTCTGACAGATCACACGCGGTGCCCGCGGAGGCTCGGGCGAAATTCGCAGGCGTGCAATGTCTTCGAATCACACCGGTGTGAGTTCACTCGCATCGGCGCGGCGCGGGTATCGACCGGGCGGTATCGCGGTCCGGGCGCGTTCGGGCAGGTGGGCGCGCCTGGATAGACTCCGGGCATGCGCTTAGGTCGAGTTGCCAGTCCCGATGGAGTCGCGTTCGTCAGCATCGACGGCGACGGCGGCGACGCTGTCGCCAAGGAGATCGCCGAACACCCGTTCGGCTCGCCGACGTTCACCGGGCGGAGCTGGCCGCTGGCCGATGTCCGCCTGCTGGCGCCGATCCTGGCCAGCAAGGTGATCTGCATCGGCAAGAACTACGCCGCCCACGCGGCCGAGATGGGCGGCGAGGCGCCGGTCGATCCGGTGATCTTCATCAAACCGAACACCGCGATCGTCGGCCCGAACGCGCCGATCATCCTGCCGCCCAGCTCATCTCAGGTCGACTACGAGGGCGAGCTGGCCGTGGTGATCGGGCGTCCGTGCAAGGACGTGCCCGCCGCCAAGGCCGCCGAGGTGATCCTGGGCTACACCGTCGCCAACGATGTCACCGCCCGTGACCAGCAGCGCCACGACGGTCAGTGGACGCGGGCCAAGGGCTACGACACCTTCTGCCCGCTCGGCCCGTGGATCGAAACTTCGCTGGACCCCGGCGATCTGGAGATCACCACCGAGGTCGACGGCGAGGTCCGCCAGCGCAGCCGCACGTCACTGTTGCTGCACGACATCCCGAAGATCATCGAGTGGATCAGCTCGGTGATGACGCTGCTGCCCGGTGACGTGATCCTCACCGGCACACCGGAAGGCGTCGGCCCGCTGGCGGCCGGGCAGAACGTGTCGGTCACCGTCGAGGGCATCGGCACCCTCACCAATCCTGTTGCCACCAAGCGCTGAGACAGCGGAGAAGAGAGTCATGACTGAAGTACGGGTCCGTTTCTGCCCGTCGCCGACCGGAACGCCGCACGTCGGCCTGGTGCGCACGGCGCTGTTCAACTGGGCGTACGCGCGCCACCACGGCGGCAGCTTCGTGTTCCGCATCGAGGACACCGACGCCGCGCGCGATTCCGAGGATTCCTACCGCGCGCTGCTGGATGCGCTGCGCTGGCTGGGCCTGACCTGGGATGAGGGGCCCGAGGTAGGCGGCCCCTACGAGCCCTACCGGCAGTCGCTGCGCCGCGATCAGCACCTCGACGTGGTGGCTCGGTTGCTCGCGGCCGGCGAGGCCTACGAGGCGTTCTCCACGCCGGAGGAGGTCGAGGCCAGGCACCGCGCCGCCGGTCGCGACCCGAAACTCGGCTACGACAATTTCGACCGGGACCTGACCGACGAGCAGATCGCCGCCTACAAAGCCGAGGGACGCCCCGCGGTGGTGCGGTTGCGGATGCCCGACGAAGATCTCACCTGGAATGATCTCGTTCGCGGGGAAACCACGTTCAAAGCCGGGACGGTGCCCGATTTCGCGCTCACCCGCGGCACCGGCGACCCGCTCTACACACTGGTGAATCCGGTCGATGACGCATTGATGAAGATCACCCATGTGCTGCGCGGTGAGGACCTGCTGTCCTCCACTCCGCGACAGCTCGCGCTGTATGCCGCGCTGCAGCGTATCGGGGTCGCCGACTTCACTCCGGAGTTCGGTCATCTGCCCTTCGTGATGGGCCAGGGCAACAAGAAGCTGTCCAAGCGCGATCCGGAATCCAACCTTTTCCTGCACCGCGATCGGGGATTCGTTCCCGAGGGTTTGCTGAATTATCTCGCGCTGCTCGGCTGGAGTATCGCCGAGGACCGCGATGTGTTCTCGATGGCCGAGATGGTGGCGGCTTTCGATATTTCCACGGTGAATTCCAATCCGGCGCGTTTCGACCAGAAGAAGGCCGACGCGATCAATGCCGAGCAGATTCGCCTGCTGGAGCCGGGTGATTTCGGCCACCGGCTGCGCGAGTTCCTGACCGAGCGGGGTCATATCGGCGCGGAGATCGACGAGAAGACCTTCCTGGCCGCCGCCGAACTCGTGCAGACCCGGATCGTGGTGCTCTCCGATGCGTGGGACCTGCTGAAATTCCTGTTCGTCGCGCCCGACGAGTTCGCGATCGACCAGGCGGCGGGCACCAAGAACCTCGGTGCGGACGCCGACCCGGTGCTCGACGCCGCGCTGGCCGCGGTGGAGCCGCTGGGCGAGTGGACCACGGCCGCGCTGGAGGAGGCGCTGAAGAAGGCGCTGATCGATGACCTGGGGCTCAAGCCACGCAAGGCGTTCGCGCCGGTGCGGGTGGCGGTGACGGGCTCGCACATCAGCCCGCCGCTCTACGAGTCGATGGAACTGCTGGGCCGGGAGATCTCGCTGGCGCGGCTGCGCGCTGCCCGCGGCTGGGCGCCCGCGGCGGAGTAGGGGAGTTCGGGGCGGCGTGGCACTGCCGCGTCCGCCCCGGCCGCCGGAGGGCCGAAAACAGCCAAAAACCGGCCTTTGACCAGGCGATTTGTAGTTTACCCCGTAGTGTTTGGTAATCTTCTCATCGCCGCGGAACACGGCCTCGCAACACCGACAACCACTCGGTGGAACGGAGGTCGGGCGTTTCCATCCTTGGGGTATGGTGTAATTGGCAACACAGCTGATTCTGGTTCAGCCATTCTAGGTTCGAGTCCTGGTACCCCAGCAAGGTTTCACTTCGGTGAGATCGTCCTGGCCCCGTCGTCTAGCGGCCTAGGACGCCGCCCTCTCAAGGCGGTAGCGCGGGTTCAAATCCCGTCGGGGCTACAAAGAAAGACCC
>NZ_JBSGDP010000054.1:0-43256 GCF_053602435.1 Nocardia sp. NPDC004415 | reverse complement strand
CGGCAACGAGTCCGCCGCCGGTCTCGATCGCCGTGTCTCCGGCGTAGAGAGTGTGCTTGTGCACGAAGACCGGCACGCCGGGCACAGATGACATCCTCGCCTCTTCCTCGGAGGTCGGAATGCGGGCCCGCAGTGAGGTTTCGGTGCGCGTGACCTGCACACCAGCGTCGAGCAGCCACGCCATCGTGGTGCGTCCGGGGACCTCCACCGATGGATCGGTGAGCCCGATCTGCTTGGCAAGCTCGGCACTCATGTAGGAGTCGCTGACCTGGTGGGGAGTTCCGTCCGCGATGTAGGAAAAGGTCCGGTGTAGGACCTTCCCGGTCGTGCCGAGCTGCCCGGCGACATCGGCGGGTGGATCGACGATCGCGTAGGTGATGTTCACGTTCACCCCTGTCTGGATGCTGGTGAGGGTCTCAAAGCTGCGCGACCGCCCTGCCAGTGCCGCGCGGTATTCGCTGCGGTAGGCGTCGAGTTCACGGCGGACGAAGTGTTGCGCTCGCACGCGTACGCCGCGACGGGGTGCTTTCGGATCCGCGATGAGAAGGCCTTCGGCCCGCAGCGCGTTGATCGCGCGCTGAATGACGTTGGGATTGCCCACGTCGTAATGGTCGAGCAGCTGCCGGGAGGTTGGTAGCTGCTCGCCTGGCTGCCACTCACCGTCAGTGATTCGGGCGCGCAGATCGTCGGCGATGTCGCTCCACCGTGAGGGCGGGGGCAAGGGAACCTCCTCGGACTTTGTTACGTAATAACCGTTGCGTCAACGGCTTTGATACGTAACAATACTCCCATAGATTTGCTACGTAGCAAAGCGAGAGGGGAAACCGGATGACGATTCATCGAGATGGCGAGTGGCTCATCGCAACTCGCACCGAGCACGTGGGTTACGAGCTGGAGCAGGGCATGTACCGGCTGTCGCTGCTGCCGCAGCAGCTGGTCACCGCGCCGCAGGCCCTGGCCGGCCTCGCGATCGCCGAGATCGTCGACCAGTGGGGTCCGCTGCTGTGGGAGGACAACCCGAACGTCGACATGGTGTGGCGCCTGATCGCGATGCATGCCAAGACCCTCGGCATGGACGCCTTGGACGTGGTGCTCCGGGTGCTGCAGCTGGAGTGGCCGATGACCGCTGCTGAGCGTGAGGCGTGGTCGCGATGAACATTCCTTCGACCTGGAGCCGCGAGATCTGGCGCCGCGCAGCAACTCCGGTGATCCCCGTGGTACGGGTGATCGACGGGCACATGACCTCCGAGGCGACCAGCCATCACGCCGATTACGTCGGTGACGACCGCTGGGTCGTGGATTTCCTGCCCGGTCGTCAGCTGACCGTCGACCAGGCCCACGCGGCGATGAAGATCGCGGTCGCGCCCCAGCAGCTTGAAGTGCAGCGGTGGGCCGCCGCCCTGGGCATGACCGCGGCCGAGGCACGCGGATATGCGCAGCTGTCGGAGGTTTCGCGATGAGCCGCCGGATCTACCGCACCTACGACGTGTACGTCCCGGTCGGCACCGGTTCGCCGGTGTGGGCGATGTTCGCCCTGTTCGGGCTGTTCGTCGCGGTCGCGGTCGTGGTGATGGTGCTGGTGGTCCTGGCCTTCCCGGGCACGGATTACCCCTCGGTCGAGGTGACCCCGGGCCAGCCCGCGCCGGTCACCGCGGTACAGGGAGGTGCCCGATGATCCCGATCCTGCTCAACGACATCAGCCCGGAGCAGTGGCCGGACCGGGCCTGCCTCGGCGAGGACACCGACGTGTTCTTCGAGGACCTGGGCGCGAGTGCGGCGCAGGCGAAGTCGGTGTGCGCGGGGTGTGACCGGTTGCGTGAGTGCGCGCAGTGGGCGCTGACCGCGGAGTTGACCGACGGCGTGGTCGCGGCGGTGCGGATGCCCGGTGTGGGCCGCAACCGGGACGTGGCGCTGGCCGAGCTGGCCCGGATCGCGGCCACCGGTGCGGTGTTCGAGGCGGGGGAGGCGGCGGCCTGATGACGCACGAGACCGGCCCCGGCCCTCGCCTTTTCGAGCTCCAGCGCGACGTCGACGTCACCGGTTACTCGGGCGTGGGCGTGGTCGCGGACGGCGTGATCTGGCCGGACGGCACGGTCTCGATGCGCTGGCGGGGCGAGATCCGCACGACCACCGAGGCCGCGTGTGTGGCCGACATCGAAGCAATCCACGGCCATGGTGGCGCCTCGCGCGTCGTGCTGGTCGGTGAAGCGGAAGGGGTCCGGTGATGGACCGCAGTGTCAAGGCTCCCGGCGGTTCGGGCGGGTTCGACGAGATGAAGCCGCTGATCGCGGTCGGCGCGGGGTTCGGCCTGGTCGAGGGCGCGGGCGCGTCGCTGCGGATCGGTGAAGCCCTCTACGGCGGGCCCGCTCAGGAGGTGAGCCTGCACCCGGTCAACCTCGCGCTGGGGCTGGCCACCGGGCAGCTGGACTGGACCTGGGCCGCGACCGGGGGCGCGGTGACGCTGGTGGCCGGCCTGGCCGGGACCGCGCTGGGGTCGGCATGGTGCTGGGGCCGGTTGTGCGAGAAGTGCGCCGACCTCAAGGCTGGACGCAAGCGCCCGAAGGGCAAGAAGAGCAAGGAGTCCATCGACGAGCGGGCGAAGTTCATGGCCCGTGGCAAGGATCTGGTCGCGTTGTCGGCCAAGGCGATCCGGGCCAAGGCCGAAAGCCTCGGGGTGCCGTTGGGTGCCTCGGATGCGCCTGGGGTGATGATCGGGCGCGCGGCGATCGACGGGCAGGAGCTGTTCGCCAGCTACGAGGACCTGCACGTCGACATCTGGGGTCCGCGTCAGGGCAAGTCCACCTCGCGGGTGATCCCGGCGATCATGGACGCGATCGGCCCGGTGGTCTCGACGTCGAACAAGCGCGATGTCGTCGATGCGACCCGCGCCTTGCGGGAGAAGCGCACCGGTGAGCGCTCGTGGGTGTTCGACCCGCAGGGCATCGCTGGTGAGGCGCCGTCGTGGTACTGGGACCCGATCGAGTGGGTGTGGGGTGCCGATGGTGACGGCGCGGAGGAACGCGCCGCCGAGCTGGCCGGGATCTTCGCCGCCAGCGGCGGTGACCGTGAGGGCGATCCGTTCTTCACCACCGAAGGCGAGGATCTGCTGGCCGGGCTGATCCTGGCCGCCGCGGTCGGGGCGCGCCCGATCACCGACGTTTACACCTGGGTGACCGACGTCAAGGACAAGACCCCGACGAACCTGCTGCACAAGTCCGGGGACTTCCCGCGCTTCGCGGTCGGCTTGTCGGCGCAGTACGCGATGACGGAGAAGACTCGCTCGGGTGTGTTCACCACCGCCAAGAAGATGGCGGCGTCGCTGCGCTTCGCCAAGACCAGCCGGTGGGTCACCCCGCCCGCGGCGGGCGAGGCTGCGCGGGAGGCGTTCGACGTCGAGGCGTTCGTCACCAGCAAGCAGACCCTCTACCTGCTCTCGGGGGAGAAGAAGGGGTCGGCGGGTCCGCTGATCACCGCGCTGGCGGCCGCGGTCGCCGAGGCCGGTGCCATCGAGGGCAACCGTCGCGGTGGCCGGCTGCCGGTGCCGTTGCTGGTCGTGCTGGACGAGGCCGCCAACATTGTGCGCTGGCCGGACCTGCCCAAGCAGTACTCCCACTTCGGTTCTCGCGGAATCGTGGTAATGACCATCCTGCAGTCGTGGGCCCAGGGCGTGCGCTGCTGGGGCTCGGATGGCATGACCGCGCTGTGGGGGGCCGCCAACGTCAAGGTCCTGGGTTCGGGCCTCGACGATGCCGGGTTCCTGCGGGACCGGTCCGAGCTGATCGGTGACCACTACGAGCTGGTCTCTGCCCTGTCGCGTAGTGAGGGCGGACACCGCTCGACGAACGTCTCCCGGATCACCGAGCGCACCTTGACCACCTCGGACCTGTCGTCGATCCCTCGCGGTCGCGCGGTGGTGTTCACCTCCGGCCGCCCAGCGGTGCTGGTCAAGACCGTGCCCTGGATGGAGCGCGACTACGCCCCCGCGGTGAGCAAGGCGATCGAGCAGGCCGAAAAGGCTGCTGCCTCCAAAACTTCCGATCCCACCACCGCCCGCGCGCGACGCCGGTTCCGCGTGGTCGATGGCGACAACGACAACGGCAACTACAACAGCGAAGGACGTAGCGCATGACCACGACCGACAACCTCGACGTCGCGAATCCGACCGATCCGGTGAGCCCGGCCGAGGAGGCGGTGACTGCCGCGGTGGAGCAGGAGATCACCGCGCTGCTGGATCTGCCCGAGCTGCTCGACGAGGCGGTCAAGACCTCGGTGATGGGTGAGCTGGCGAGTGTGTCGAAGCGGATCGCGCGCGGCGCGGTCAAGGACATGCTCACTGACGACGTGCTGGCCGGGATGGTCGAGACCGCCCGCCACCAGGTCGAGGTGGTGCTGAACCCGGCCGCCGGCGGCAGCGGGCAGCCGGAACCGCAGGAGGAGCAGGAGGAGGAGCCGCAGACCTACTACGCCGACGTGGTCGACTTCGTCGACAACTACCTGGGCGTGAACTACCGCCGCGACGTGCACGACTACGACCCGTCGATGCGCTGGTGCCCGGAATGGATCCGCCATGGCGAGGCCAAGTCCCGGTTGAGCGCGCTGTGGCTGGCGTTCGAGCACCTGCGCCAGGGCGAGCACCTCGAGCAGATCAAGTTCTGGCGCGACTGTGTGGACCCGACGATGGACCGGCTGCTGTCGCCGAGCGGCCCGTTCAAGCACTGCAGCGTCTTCTCCGGCCACTCCGATGCCTACAAGAAGATGCCGACCGCGGCGATCGGCGCCCAGGTCGTCGCGGTGACCCGCCACAGCGGGCACCCCGGCACCTGGGTCGAGACCTCCTCGCAGCTGATCGTCCCGGCCTCGGTGATCGCGGCGCGGGCCACCCGTGATGTGGGTGATCCGTTTTGACCCGCCAGCAGGCCACCCAGGACGCGGGCCCGCGTAGTTGGGTGCGCATCACCACCGCGCTGGAGCAGACGATGGGCCCGGGCCGTCAGGCGGGCAGCTGGATGCAGTACTGCTGCCCGGTGCACGAGAACGACGGTCGCCGTCATCGACCGTCGTTGGCGGTCAAGTACTTCGAGGACAGGGGCAAAACCCAGATCCAGTGCTACGCCAGCTGCGACTACGAGCTGGTGTTGGACGCGATCGGGTTGGCACCCGGCGACCTCTACGACCGGCCCCGCAGCGGGCGAGGCCGGGGACCTCGGTCGGCCAAGCCCGCTCGACCGGTCTCGCGGGTTGAGGCCGCGATCGAGGCGGCCGGGCTGCCACCTCGCAGCACCCGTCCGGATCTGGGTGCGCAGCGGTCGGCGTGGCGCACGACCGCGAGCTATCCCTACATTCGGGCCGATGGCACGGTCGCCGGCGCGGTGCTGCGTCGTGAGGCTCGCTTCGACCGCGGCATCGACAAGGAGTTCGCGCAGCGATCCTGGGACCCGGCAACGGGTTCGTGGGCCAAGACCGGATTCGACAAGATCCCGTACCGGCTGCCGGAGCTGCTGGAAACCATCGCCGAGGGCGAGCGTGTCGTCTACATCGTCGAGGGCGAAAAAGACGTCCACGCCGCCGAATCCGCCGGTCTGACCGCGACGACGAACGCCGGTGGCGCGCTGTCGTGGACACCCGAGCACGCCCGCTGGCTCGCCGGTGCGCCGACGGTGATCATCGTCGCCGATCACGACGCCCCCGGATACCGGCGCGCCGAGAAAGTCATGGACACCTTGGCCGGTGTCGTGCCGCGCGTGCGGGTCGTGACCGCCGCGACCGGCAAGGACCTGCACGACCACCTCCAGCTCGGCCACGAGATCGCCGAGCTGGTGCCGGTGGCGGGCCTGGACCCGTTCACCGCCATTCCTGCGCCCGCGCCGACCACGGCCGCGGGCACCACAACTCCGGGAGGACCCGTCATGCCTGATTACCTGCTCGCCCCCTCTGGTGATGTTCCCGTCCAGCAGTCCGACGAGATCGACCACATGGGGCGGCATTGGGGCCAGTTCGTGCAGATGCTGTTCGCGAAGGTGATGGCGGCCGCGGTGGCCGCAGCCGAACGGCGCAAGCGCGATCTCGAACGCGCCGCCCAGCGCAGCGCCGAGCAGGAGGCGGCCGAGAAGCGGCAGCAGGAGATCGAGCGCAAGAAGATCGAGGCCCGGCTCAAGAAGGTGTTCGACCGGGGCCTGGACAACGCCACCCGCGACGAGCTCGCCGCCGCGGTCAAAGACGCGGCCACCGTCGCGGGAGACTCACCACTGGCCGCTGAAGCGTTGGGGCGCATGGCCAAGCACGTGCGGACCCGCTACGGCATCGACATCGACCCCGCCACCGGCGCGGTGTCGATGACCGAACAGGTCGCCGCGGCACCGGAACTGCTGTCAGCGCTCAAGGCCGCCGAGGGCGAGCGTGCAGATGGTGCGCGGTTGAAGAAGGCCCAAGAGCGGATGGTGGAGATGGTCGCGCGCGCTCCGGGGTTGTCGGAGGAGACGCGCACCGAGCTGTACGCGGCGGTGCAGTCCTGGCGTGAGCGTCCGGGCCAGCCGCAGCTGGAGTCGCTGACCAAGAAGCTCGCCGCCGCCAAGGTCGCCCCCGAGGTGCGGCACCGGATCCGGTTCGTGGCCGCCTATCTGGGCCAGGCCAACGGGATCGAGGCACTGTCGGAGGCCACGACGTTCGAGGCCGCGCTGGCGACCCGCGAACTTCGTCGGGTCGCCGAGCCGCTCGTCGATGCCGGGGAGGAGGCCAAGGCGCGGATCGACAAGCTGCTGGTGCGCTATCAGGACGGCCTGGCCGCTGGCGGCCCGACCGACCGGGTGCGCGAGCAGCTCGCCGACGAGGTCTCGCGCCTGACGCCGGAGGACCAGAAGACCGCCCGCGCGCGCGGTGTCGCGATCCGCGACAACCCGGCAGGCAAGTTCAAGCCGCTGTGGCCCGATCACGTCGACCGCGCCGAGCTGTCGGACACGGTGCAGATGTATGCGGTGCTGGCCTCCCACGCCGAGCGGGTCCAGGCCGAGGCCGGGTCGCTCGAAAGCGTGGCCGAGGACGGGGTGGTCAAACGAGCCGCGGCCGCACGCAAGAAGATCGAGGGCGCCATCGCCAACGGCCAAGGCCTGCACGAGCTGGAGAAGGACCAGCTCAAGGCGGTGATGGCCGACATCAGCGCGGGCAAGACGAAGGTTCCGGCGTTGATGTTCGCCGATGAGCGGTCCGCGGCCGCGCTGGATCGAGCCCGCGCCGACATCTACGCCCGCGACAACGCACGCATCACCCGCCGCAAGGCCGAAGCTGTCCTGGAGTCCTCGGCGGTCCCGGCCGGGACGGCGAGGCGGGCCAAGGCGCAGCTGGTGAGCCTGACCGACGCCACGACCCAGCTCGGCGCTGGGCGGATCAGCCTGCACGAGCACGAGCAGTCCCAGCGGCTGGAGAAGCTCGACGTCACGCTGACCCAGCTCGGGGTGCCCGAGCCGTTGCGCAACCAGGTGCGCGGGATCTTCGAGCAGGGCCGCGAGACTGCGGCGATCGATGGTCGTCAGGCCCGCAACATCGCCGACACGTGGACCGAGCGCGAGGACGGTGTCGTGAAGTCGCGGATGCCCAAGCCCAAGCAGCACGTCCACGACCGGCACGAACGCGCGGCCGCGCTCAAGCGCGGCCTGGCCCAAGTGGGGCTGTCCGCCGACGAAATCGCCCAGCAGGTCGCCGCGGACGCCGACCGGGTGCCGCCGCCGGCGGCCGCAGCGGCCGCGCCGACCGCGCAGTCCACCCGGGGTAGCGCGGTCGGCGGGATGCGCAGCCGCCACCTCGGTCTGCACCACGACCATCCCGAGCCCGAGCTGTGACCCGCCGGAGGATCGACCGGTCATGCCCGACCAGCACGAAGATCTCGATCGCTACGACTGGATGAGCGCTCCCGCGCATTTGAAGACCCGCCGTCAGCTCCGGGCGGCGGGTCTTCGCCCCAACGGCCAGGACGTCGCAGCGCTGATGGTGCGAGAGCGGCGCGGGCGCCGTCTGGTCGCTCACCTCTACGACGTCCGTCTGGCCGCCCCGAAGCGAACTGCGACGCCCGCCCAGCTGATCGCGGTCGCGAAAGCCGTTCGTGGCCACCAGCTCGCCGCCGCTCTGCGCCGCGGCTTCACCGAAGAACAACTCACCACCGTCGCCGATCCCGGCGACGCCTGGACCACCCCGGTCACCCCTGAGAAAGGAAATCCCATGTCGAACAACGAGACCGCCGAGGCCGAGATCACCGACAAGTCGGTCGCCATCGACTACGCCCGCTACCTCGCCGAACAGCTCACCCAAGCCGAGAAGGACGCGCGCACACCCGGGCTGTTCGTCGGCCAGGTCGACGGCGCGCCGACGCGGGCGGTCGGTCCCGCCGAAGGGGTCGGCTGGGTGGTCGAAGAGTCGCGGCGCCAGTTGCACACCCACCTGATCGGGTACCGGTTCCTGCTCGGTGATGCAGCCGAGGAGTGGGCGGAGCATTTCGCCGATATCGACGACGCGTCGGTGATCTCGACCAAAGTGAAGCCGGTCGGGCACGGGCAGCGCTTGGCGCACCTGCACGCGGTCGTCGCGCTGAACCAGTCGCGGCACCGCCGCGAACAGCGTGATCGTGAGCGTGAGATCGCCCTGGGGGAGAGTGTGGAGGCCGGCGTCGAGTTCACCGAGCTGTTGACCGAGGCGCGCGAGGCTGCGGAAGCCCGTTTGTCGCAGCCGATCCGGTGGGCCAACCGCGACCGGGTCGCAATGACCCTGACCGACGCACTGAGCTGGCGCGGCGAGCTCGACATCGCCGACGACGTGGTCACCAAGGTGGTCGGCGCCTACGCCAGCGACTGGGGCGTGATCGTCGATCCGGACAAGCGCACCGTCCGGATCGACGAGAAGCACAATGCCGCCGAGCGACAGGCCTTCGACGAGGTCGCGGTGGTGTGGGACCGGGAGTCCGCGGTGATCGACATCGTGTCCGCCTCCGGCCTGGCCCCGGAGGCGAAAGGGCCGGTGATGGAAGCGATCCACCGCTGGCGCGGCGAGGCGACCGACCTGCAGGACCCGCAACGTCACGTCGCTGACCAGCCCGAGCGGCGCGAGCAGCTGCGCGCGGAGCTGGCCGAGCTGCCGATCCCGGCCGAGGCCCGCGCCTATGTGGAGATGACCGTGGACTACCTGCGCGGCGATGTCTCCGAGGTCGATCTGCTGGCCACCCCGGTGCTGGTCGACCCCGGTCAGGAGGCCCGCGGCCGGATGCGGGGCCTGCTCGACCTCTACGCCGACGGCAGCATCGCCCCGCAGATTATGGCCGAGGAGATCGCGGTGCTGTCTCCGGCCGATCAGCAGATCGTGCGCGAGATCGGGCGCGGCATCCGCGACGGCAAGAACCCGGATCGGGCGGTGTGGGCGGACTACATCGACCGCGACGCCTTCGCCGAGGACCTGCTCAACTACCTCAACGACGCCGAGGAGCAGCGCGCCGAAGCCGACTACATCGTCGAGAACCACCACCCCTACCCCGACCAGCTCGGCATCAACGACGACATCGAGGACCGGCTGCCCCGCATGGCCGCGGCCCGCGACGCCTTGCACGCCACCGTGGAGAAGTCGCAAGGTCTGAACTCGACCGAGCGCCACCAGCTCACCGCGCTGCTGGCCGACATCGAGGTCGGCCGCGTGCTCACCGACGAGCAGCTGCCCGAGCTGCTGTTCCTCGACGAGCGAACCAAGTCCGATGTCGACTCCCGCCGTGAAACCGCTGTCGTCGACGCCGCGATCGCTGACCTCCCGACCGAGGTGAGCACCCTGGTCACCACCAAAACCAACCTCGCCCAGGACAACCCGGTACACCAGGTGATCACCACCGCCGCCAAGAACCTGCACAGCACCGTCCGCGACGTCGCCCGCGGCATCGGTCCCGTCGAGCAGAACCGCGAGCTCTACTCTGCCCAGCGCACCGCCTTGGGCAAGGCGCTGAGCCGGGCGGGAGTCGACCGCGACACCATGGGCGAGATCCGCACGCTGGTCGACACCACCGCCAAAGCCGCTGCCCAGACCCGGATGGCGGCAACGGCGCGACGTGAGCAGTGGCCGGCCAAGGTCGAGAAGGCCTGCGCCGATCGTGACCGTGCTGCCGCCAAACCCCAGGCCCAGGCCGCGTCTGCCCGGGGCTGCCGGACCCGGTTGGACCGCTCGGCGGCGCGGGCCACCGAGGCGACAGCTGACCCTGCGCGAGTGCCCGCTCCTCACTCGGAGATGGCGGAGCAGGGGTTCGAGCGGTGAGCGGCGCCGTGGTCGAGCTGCACGTGATCGCCCGGGTCGACGACGGGGATTGCGCGGCCGACCTGTTCGGATGCGAGACGTACTACGACGTGGACGACGGCGCCGCCGGGCGTGCGGTGACCGGGTTCTGGGAATCGGTGACGGTGCCGCCGGGCGCCGGCGGTCTCGATGAGCTCGATGCCGCGCTCGCCGGGGCGGGCTACACGCGCACCAGCGAATGGCGGCGCCGGGTCACCGCCGCAGGCCAGATCCGCTACTTCACTGACGCCACCATCCGAATCGAGGAAGCGCTGTAGCGACCGCGACCCACCCGGCAAGCCGGTCTCGGCACCGCAAGTAGGCCCGGCCAGGGAAGTTTCCTGGCCGGGCCTACTTGCGTCTGGAGGGCGGTGGGTTCAGTTCGCGGCGAGCATGAAGGCCAGCAGCACGATCACGGCGGTGACGAACACGGCCAGGCGCAGCCGGTTACGCCACGCGGGCTCGGGGTTGTAGCGGACGGCCTGGCGACGTTCGATTTTGGCTAGCACCCGCATCGACGGGTGGAACGGCGGCTGCCGGAATCCGGGCAGCTCGCTTTGGATCGGACAGTCCGAGGTGCGGTGCGAGAGCTCTTTGCAGTGCCAGTTGCGGCACGGGTAGCGACGCTCGTAGGTGACAGAGCCGTCGGGGTGGACGGTCTCGATGTCCACGCCAGGAACCCGGAAGTGGGGCTGGAAAGCCCGCTGCTTCTTCACGTTCTGCCACCTCCTCGCACCGGCGCTCGCCGATGCGAGGGCAGTGTAGGCGCCGCCGGCCGGTCTGGACAGCACGGACAAGCTCGGCGGCGCGCGGATCAGCGCGGGTGTTTGGGTATCGAGACCGCGGTCTCGTCCTCTTCCAGGAGTAGCTTGGCGAGGGTCTGTTCGTCGACCGGATCGCCGGTGACGAGCACGACGCCGGGGGTCTCGGTCGTCTCGAAAGGCACGGTCATCCCTGGTTCTGCCCAGTCGCTGATCGTCGCAGGTACCAGCACTGCCGCCCCGTCGCGTGCGGTGCGGCCCTGCACGATCAGTACGTAGGCGTCGGTGTCGTAGAGCGCGGGGCACCCGTGCTCGGTGGACCCGCAGCCGAGTAGGCGCAGCATCGGCACGAGAACCTCCTCGAGGATCGGAACAGACCGACGCAGGCTACCCCGCCACGTTCCCCGGCTCTTGTGGTGAGGGCTCGGTGTCGGTGCCCGCGCTCACACTGATGGCTCCCCGTCCTTCTCACCAGGGAGCGTCCAACATGACTGAGACAGAGAGCATTTCAGCGCTTCGCCGATCGGGCGACCAACTGCGCCGACAGTTGGCGCACCAGTACGCGACCTCGAGACCCGCGATGACGGCGTTCGCGTTCATCGCCGTCACCGTCTTCACCGCGGCGGCCTCGTTCGGACCCGAGTGGGCCAGGCTCGCAGGTGCGTCGGCCTGGGAGGCTGCGGTGTGGCCGGTCGCGGTCACCGCGGTCACCGTCCAGTCCCTCTACTGCATGGTGCGGGCGGCGCCGGACTGGTACCCGGTCTGGGCGCAGTGGTTGTTCGCCGCTGTCGCTGGGTCGGGGATTCTGCTGGTCGGGACAGGCTGCGGCCTGAATCTCGGTGGCTATCCGCACGAGCTCGGCGACGCTGCTGTGGTGTGGGTGCTCGCGGTGCCCGGGTGGTCGATGTTCCTGTCGGTGATGGTCGCGGCGACCTTCATGCTCGCTGTCCATCTACCGCGGTCGCTGCCGACGGCAGCGATCTCGGCAGCGGTGCCGAAGCTCACTGACGATGACGCCGCGCCGGTGGATATCGACTCTGCGGTTGCTCTGGGGCTGCCCGACTTGCTGGACGGGTTTCCCGGCCGGTCGGGCAACGAATGACCATCACACTCCGGCCGCACGCTCGGCGCATTTCCGCTGATCAGACGATAAAATCGGGGGATGTGGGCAGAGCAGTTCCCGACCGAGTTCGCCAAGCTGACCGATGAGCAGGCGCACGGGCTCGAACGCACGTTGGCCAGCCATGCCCTCGAAGGGCTCGTGCCGGACCGGATGTTCGTGGCGAACCTGGTCGCGGTAGGAACCGGTGTGATCGACCGTGCCGAGTACTGGCGCCGAGGTAGGCGATGGGCAGCACTGCGGCGAGAGAACAGGTTGAGCCACCTCACCTCGTGACCTCGGCCCGATCCTCCTGAACTGCGGGTTGTCCGGTTTCGCGCAAAATAGTGAGAGCAGGATCTGCAGGCGTCACGGACGCACAACGGCCCCGCCGGTTGGCGGGGCCGTTGTGGTCTGCGGGCTAGAGTGCGGTCTGCACGCCGAACCCGCCGTGCTCGGCGGCTCTGTGCAGGAACCGCACGAAGTCCTTGGCGACCTCGCCGGTAGTGGCGGCGGCCAGCGCGCTGCGGCACTCCTGCTGGGTGACCCACCAGTTGTTGCGACCGCCCCTCAGCTTGTGCAGGGCGATGCCCTGGGCGCCGAAAGTATCGACGGACCATGCCCTTTCGGCGGCCTCGATGCTCTCTGTGGTGTCGTCGGTGGATTCAGGGTGCGGGGTGAGGTCGACTTCTTCGCCCATGCCGGCGGCGGCCAGGGCCGCGATCTGGCTGTCGACGTCGACAAGATAGTGGTGCAGGTCGGCCATGGCCGGGCTGGTGGGGACGTCGGGGAAGTGGGGAACAGGTCGGCCGTGGATGTCGAGCAGGTACAGGTCGACAGGAGCGGTCATGGTGGACATGGGGTTACCTCAGCTTCAGGGGAGAAGGACCGGCCGGGCTCAGGGGCCCAGGATTGCGCGGATCTGGTCGGCGGCCCGACGCGCGATTGCCTCGTCGAGCACCGCGATCGGGCTCTCGGCTTCGGCGAACCACGATGGGCCGACCGTGAACGGGGCGCCGGTGAGCGCGACCCCGACGGGGCCGAGGTCGCAGATGATGGCGTCGCCGGACAATGGGTCGGAGACGACCTCGACGATGACGTACTGGCGTCGGATGCGGTTGAAGTCGTCGCTGGACACGATCAGGCACAGCATTCCGCCGGGCAGCACCGATCCCGACGGGGCGTTCCACACCTCGCCGAATCTGGGGTTGGCCATCAGCTGGCCCGGGAGCGGGTGATCAGCTGCGCGGTGAGCGCGCTGGCCCGGTCCGGGGTGTAGCCCGCGGCGTTGAGCGTGGCACTGTCGGTGGCCAGGCGCCGGCGCATGTCGTCTCGGTGGATCAGCGACGCGAGGAATGCCGAGCGGTCCATGCCGGCTTCGTTCGCGCGGCGGGCGAGTATTTCCAGGGTTTCGTCGTCGAAGCTCACTGACGTCTTACGTCCAGCCATACCGCCGATCGTACCGCCGTCAGCGGTACCGGCGGCGGAGATCACGCCCCTTCGTCGTCGGGGTACTTCTCGTCGAGTTCGTCGTTGCTGAGGTAGTAGTCGGTGAACTGGCGCGGATCGGGTCCGATCTGCCAGGTCTCGTCGGCGTTGCCGAGCATGTCCTCTTTGGGCCACTGGTCGCGGTCGTCGTCGGCGATCTCGCGTGCGGTTCGGTTCCGGTAGTCCAGTTCCGTGTCGCCACGATCGGACACTTCGTTGAACTCGGCGTCGTAGACCAGCGCGGTGCGCCCTGCGACGGTTGCCGGGCGCATCTCGTCCGGGTCGGTCACCACGATCACTTTGGTGATCTGGGCGGTTTCGCCGTTCTCGTTGCCTTCGACGCGCACGAACACGGGGGCGTTGAACTGCACCCACCGCACGACGCGATCACCAGTCGCCATGGTCAGCCAACCTAGACCCCCGCTGCCGTGGCCCGCGACCTTTCCGGCTTCGAGGCCACCGGCTCGCAAGGTTCTGGTGGTGCCGAAACTCGCCGACAACTGTCTCTAAAACGATCGTTTTCGGGAACCATCTGCGCGCACCGGATCGCCCAGGTAACATGAGTCGCTAAACTCGGTCCTGGAATCAGCGTTTCAGGACCGCTCTGCAACGGATTAGGGGACATCATGCGCCGGGCGCAGCTGCACAAACTCGTCACCGAGCTGATCGAACAGACCTGGGGCGGCGACGACGCCGATGTCGCCGAAGCGATCCTGGCCGACGACGCCTTCGGCGCGCTCTGCCACCACCTGCACGAGGCCGGCGACGTCGAACCCGTATGGGCCAAGCTCATCGAGTCCTTCGACGACAAGACCCTCGACTTCCTCGCCGAGCGCGCCGACAACCCTGCTGCCTGGCTGGCCAGCCGCGTCCGCGACAGCTACACCCCCGAGCACCTCGCATGACCGTCTACCTTCCCGGCACCCACCCGGAAGAGACCCATCCGGCCGCGATCATCGCGGCCAGGTTGCGGGCACTGCTCCCGCCGGAGTGGCACGAAACCTCAGACGCCCCACGGCATTGGAGGTTCCTCGATTCCGAAGCCGATCCGGAACCCGACGGCAGCCTCAGCGCCTTCATCGAGGTCGACGGCCGCGAACGTCCGGTGCCTGCCCTGGTCCCACAGGTGTCGGGCACGCAGACCGGCCCGACCGTCACCGCCTACCGGGACGGTCGGCAGATGCTGGTGGTCCTGCCCGAGATGCTCGACCGCTGGGACATGGAGGCCGCAATCCGCGCGGCGGCCACGATCGCCAGCGTCGTACTGAGCGAGGAATGGAGGTAGCGGGGTGACCCGATACGGGTACGCGCGGGTCTCGACCCGCGACCAGTCCACCGATCACCAGGTCGACGCGCTGCGTGATGCCGGGATCGCCGCGGAGAACCTCTACGTCGAGAAGGTTTCCGGCAAGCTGTCTTCCAGGCCCAAACTCGATGCCTTGCTGGCGGTCCTGGAACCGGGGGACGCGGTGGTGGTCACCCGGCTGCGGCGCATCGGCCGCAGCCACCAGCACCTGCTCGACCTCGTGCGCCGCTTCGGTGAGGACGGCATCGACTTCGTCGTCCTCGAACAGGGCATCGACACCAGTACCCCTGGTGGGCGGCTGATCTTCCACTTCCTGGCCGCCCTGGCCGAGTACGACCGCGAGCTCATCGTCGAGGGCACCCTCGACGGCCTGGCCGCCGCCAAGGCCCGCGGCCGGGTGGGCGGGCGGCCCGGGGCGCTGAGTCAGGCTCAGCTCGACCAGGCCCAGCGTCTCTACGACGAGGACAACCACACCGTCGATGAGATAGCGGCGATGTTCGGTGTGGGCCGATCGACCCTGTACCGGCACCTGGCCAAGGTCGACGCCCTGTGCGCGCTGGTGATCTACCGCA
Source organism: Nocardia sp. NPDC004415 (assembly GCF_053602435.1). Lineage (NCBI taxonomy): Bacteria > Bacillati > Actinomycetota > Actinomycetes > Mycobacteriales > Nocardiaceae > Nocardia > Nocardia sp. NPDC004415. The sequence continues at coordinate 27,740 of NZ_JBSGDP010000054.1, read as the reverse complement.
ACAGCCGGGCCAAGGTCGACGACGACAACCGCCGATACGGCGAGACCGCCGCCGGCGAGCGGGTCCAGCACGAGGCAGACCGCAAGTGGTGGAACATCTCCCAGGCCCGCCGCAAGCACCTGCGCGCGGTGGTCTACGTCGTCGACGGCACCGTCGCCCGGGTGCGCGCGGTCGACCCCGATTTGGCGTGGAATCCCGACGACGACCGCGGCTACGCCGACCTCGGAAAGGCGTTGTCGGCACCGATCACCGATCCGGTCCGGGTCGCTGACCTGGTCCCCGCCGGACTTCGGCTGGGCGACAAACGACCTCACGTCAAAGGCAAGATCCGCGAGTACGTCTCGCTTTGACCGTCACCAAGGCCGCGCGCGCGGATGTCTATACATCAGTTGTATAGACAATCCTGGCTGTCACCGGATCGCGGATATGCCCCGCGACCTGCGGGAACCGCCGAGCCGGGTGGGTCGATTTGATCGCCCCACGTACATCACCACGTAAAACCACCACGTATCGCCCCACGGAAAATCCGGCACCACCTCACCCACCCGAGTGTGTACTTGTACGTAGTTCCGATTTCCGCCGCGTGTGACCGTGGACGTAGCCCCGCTACCGAGCCCGAACACGGAGGCAGACACCATGACCACCAACGGTTTCCAGATCATCCCGACACCTTCCGGCCCGGTCGGGATCGACACCGACCTGCCCCGGCGCTACCTCGCGCTGGCTGAGAGCTCCGATCCCGCCGCAGTCGCCAGCGCCGCCGCGATCCGGGCACGTCTGCATGATCCGGACGCCCCGCTGCCCGATAACGCCACCGCCGACCAGCGAGCACGGCTGCGCGGCGTGCTGCCCGATGAGGTCCTGGACCATCCCGACGCAGAGCGTGCGGTGACGCTGGCGGCGGCGGGGATGCTCATCGTCGAGACTCTCTACGGCGGCCCGGCGACCGGGCGGGTGCATCCGATCGTCGGCGACCTCGAGCAGCCCGAATTCGGGGTGTATGCCCACTACCATCACGGATTCGGCCTGCTGGATGCCGTGACGGCCCTGCACCAGCACTTCGTCGCTGACAGCGGCGAGATCGCCGACTTCCTGGACGCGATGGTCGCCGACTTCTTCAGCGACGCTGTCTACGGCCACGGTCGGCGCGCCGACACCGAGACCGGCTACGACGAGCTGCGCTCGGCGCGCCTGGTCTACGGTCACGCCCTGGCCGCCGGCTACGCGAAGGAGCGGGCGGCTCGGCTGCGAGATGCGGTGCTGGGCACGGCGTTCAGTGAGGCCACCGGCGCCCAAGCCGGGCGCGAGGACCACGACCCGGTCGTCGCCGCGGTCGCCGGAGTCGATCTGCACGTCCTCTCCACCCGGGCCTCGGTCGCGGCCGCGATCGAGCTGGCCATCGAGAACGGCTGCTCGGCGCGGTTTTCCGCCGACAGGATGCTGGGCAGCGCGGCCGCCGCGGCGGGTCTGCGGCTGTCCAGCACCCGCGAGGCCCTGGCGTTCATCGACGAGCGACCCGCGCTGCGGGAGTGGCTGGGGAGGACCCTGCGCGCCAACGCGCGGTTCACCGGCGAGATCTACCAGTATCCGCCTGCCTGGACCCTTGAGGACCCGGTCACCCGGTTCGCCAACGCCAGCCTGCAGTACCAGATCGCCGACCAGCTCGAAGCTGGCACCCTCAGCGCTGTCGAGGCCTACGCGCGCGCCCTGGAGCACCAGCAGGCCGATCCGGTCGAAAATTCTTCGGCGGCGCCGGTCACAGCGTGCTGAAATCCGACATCTCTTCCAGGTAGAGAGCCCGTACAGATGCGGGGTCGCTACTGAGAGAGGTGAGTGCGTGATCCAACGGGAGATCCGCATCCAGGTGCCCGTGCACCCCTGTTCCCTACCGTCCGCGCCCATGAACGGAAATGAATCTCGATCCTCCGCTCCCAGCACGGGTTCGGAGGCCGGTGAGCGGCATACGCCACCGGTGGCTGCGGCGGCCGATGATGACCGCAGCTTCACCCGCCGCGCGGGCCAGGAGGTCTCCTTGGGTGGGCTACGCCGCCTCGCGGACTGGGCTGCCGGAGAGCTGCTCGACCTGCTCGGCCTAGGCGGCGGGTAGCGCTCAGAACGGTCGCTGAGGAGCTTTCACCGTGTCTGTGGGTGCGGGCTCCTCGGCGGCCCGTCGCCGGCGCGCGTGTTCTTCGAGGGCTTTGTCCAGATCGGCGACCACCCAGGCAGGGCCGAACCGGAGCAGCCCCCACACCGCGGTGAACGCGGCCGCGACGAGGACCCACAAACCGAGCTCGCCCAGGTACTCCCACATGTGCGGTGACGGTACCTGGGCGAGTGGGAGATCGGCTCTCTGGCAACGAATCCGGCGTATCGTCGGAGTCTGGACTTCGGCAGCGTCAGGGGGCGTGATGGGCAGCTTGGCAGATCGGTACCTGGATCTGATCGCGGAGATGAAGCGGATCGGGTGGAAACCCGACCAGCAGCGCCTCGACGAGATCGGTGCCGAGCTCGTCGAGCTGGACCATCGGCTCAAGACCGAGATCGGCGCCGGCCGCGAGTACAACCGGCTCGACGAGATGAAAGGTGCCGCGCACGACCTGCTGTCGTCGGCGCGCAGCCGTCACCAGATCGAACTCGACACCACCCGTGCCGCTCGTGAACGCGAGGCCTACGACGCCGCGCACCCGACCATCTTGAGCCCGCAGCAGAATGCCTTCCGCCGTGTAGTGGAGCACGACTTCGGGTTCGAGCGTTGAAGCCGGGCGGTCTCGCTGGGCAGTCGAGCCCACGCGGTGGACTCCGTCCGGGATGGGGCGCACGCTGGAGGGGTGGGTGCTGAGGAACAGCGTCGAGCCATCCTCGCCCAGGTCACCACGCAACTACGCGACCTGGCGGACTACCTGCGTGGTGAGCGCGCCCGCATGGCGGCCGCCGGAACCAGCACCGACCAGATCGATCAAGTCATCGCCGAACTCGAACCGATCGTCGTGGGCGTCCACGAGGCCGAGGTCGCTTCAGCAATCACCGGCGCGCTCGACATCCACGGGCCCGGTCCGTGGATGGATGCCGACTTGGCGAGCGTGGCCGGTGTGGACCTGACCGACCTGCGCAGGCTCCGTGACCAACTCCTCGCCGCCGGCATGATCCACCGCCCCGACGAACCCTCTCCACCGCGGTGATAGCCCGGTTCGGTGGCAAGTTGCCAGAACCGGTAGGCGCATCGCCTACCGTCGCGGTCATGAGTGAGGGAATGACGATCGTCGGCTATGCCGTGCTCAACGGGCGCCTGCTCGAAGCCGAGATCCTCGCCGAGCTGCGTCAGCTCGGCGAAGCCCCCGACGACCGCTACGGGGCACTGTTCATCTACGAGACCGCGGCCGACGGCACACGGTCGAAGTGGACCCTGTTCACCGCCGACCCAACCTACGCCGAGATGCTGACCACAGGCACCGGTATCGAGGAGTTCGATCCTGCGGTGTTGCGTGCGAAACTTCCCGCGTATCAGCCGGGTTGGGTTATTCACGTCGACGACTGACTGGCCACCAGCGCGGTGGTGGCCACTGTCCTGGAGTGGTGCAGATCGGGTCAGGTGGCGTGGGTGTAGGCCTTGAGGGTTTCGCGTTCGGCGGCTGCGGTTTTCGAGTCGGGGAACTGTTGAGCCAGGGTCTGGTCGAGCTGGTGTAGGCGTTTCCGCACCCAGGAGAAGTGTGCCTCGATGGGTTGGCTGAGCACGGGAGCGACGGCGGCGAGACTGGCGTCGAGGTCGCCCAGGCGTGCGTTGGCGATGGCCAGGTAGATCGTGGTCAGCATCTCGTCGCCTGGCGAGCGTTGCACTTTCCAGGCGTCCAGGGCGGCTTCGGAGGCGGTGATCGAGCGGCGCAGCGTGGCCGAATCGTCGGCCCACATCAGCGAGAACCCGTGGTAGTAGATCTGTTTGGCGGGGGTGAAGGTGAACAGGCCGCCGATCTCGTCGGGTGCGCACTGCTCGCGCGCCCGGTCGGCCTGTTCGAGGAGTTCACCGGCTTGGGGTGAGTCGCCGAGGTTGGCCATGGAGGCGGCCAGACTGCACAGCAGCCGCGGTTGGGTGGTGCCGGTGGAGCGGTTGACGTAGTTGAGCCCGTCGATGGCGGCGTCGCGGGCTTGGTCGAAGTGCTTGGTGAAGCGCAGGGCCAGTGCTTGGGTGCCGCGGGCCCAGGCGCGCAGCTGGTCATGTCCGGCGCGTTCACCGAGCACGAACGCGGCTTGGGCGTGGACTTTGGCGTGGTCGGCTTGCCCGAGGTCGAGGGTGAGGTAGGACAGCACGCCACACACCCGGCCCAACGCCACCTGCAGATCGCGGGCCACCGCAGGCGGGTAGGTGCGGGTCTGCAGGCGCCGGGTCAGCTCCGCGCGCATGCCCAGCGCCTTTTCCAGGGTGAGCTCGTAGGACTCGAGGCGGGCGGTGGTGGCCAGCTCGGCGATGCGTTCGGCGATGTCATCATGGCTGGCCGCATCCGGTGCTACCAGCAGCTGCTCGGAGTCGCGGCGGGCGGTTTCGAGCAGGCGCAAGGTGTCCGCGGCGCGGGCCCGCTCGGCTTGGTCGGTGTCCCAGGCCGAGACCAACTCCCCGCCGGCGGCCAGTTCCAGGTCGGCGTTCTCGGCGAAGGCACGGTTGCTCGGCCAGCGGCGCCCGGCCTCGATCGCCGAGATGTAGGAGTGATCGCAGTACAGCGCGGCCGCGAGCGCGCGCAGGCTGAGGTTGCGGGCCAGACGGAACCGGCGCAAGACGGTGCCGGTCCGGTTGGGTGCCATGTTCGGCAATCGTGGTGTGGGCGAGGCCATCTCTGATCATCCCCGGTGGTGACAGATCGCGGAAACGCGTGTTGTCACCACGGTAGACCTGCGATGACGTACCCACTGCGTGGTGTCCTGGATTCACCCCGGCAAGGACCGGATCCGGGGAGAGGGGAGCCGCAGGTGTGGGGCAATTCCAAGCCCGGTGCCGGGTCGTTGACCGTCGATGACATCACCGCGCGGCTGGCAGCCGAGCAGACCCGTGCGGCCATCGCGCGTGAGGACGAGCAGACCGGCCGCGAGGTCATCGACTCCCATGCCGCCCCGCGCGCTCGGTTGACGCTGCCGCAGGCACGCAGGGTCTTGCAGGTGCACCGGGCCTGTGACCGGGCCACGTGCCCGAAGAAGACCGCCGCGTGGGATCTTCGGGTGACCGCTGGAGAGATCGTGCCGGACCGCCGTGTCAGCTACTGACCTCGAAACCGCCCGCCGCGCAGTCCTCGAGGCGATGCAGGTCGCGGACGCGGCCGCACGGGTCGTGGGCGCCCACACCCGTGTGGTGAGCGGGTGGCTACACCGCGAAGACGGATCTTGGGCCTCAGTTGATGAGCGCGGTCGTGTCGGGCCGGTGTTCGCGGTCGGCCCTGTCGACGACTCAGACCAGCGGGATCTGTTCGGCGAGGCCGATGCGGCCTTGGCCGTGCTCGGCGAACCGGTCGTGATCGATGTCGACCCGCTGTACTCGCCCGCGCTACGCCACGTGCTCGAGGTCGCCGAACGGGTCGCGGCCGGCGCCGGCGCCGCGACTGTCGAGATCGCCCATGTCGAGATCGCCCTGGCCCGCCACCGTGACCAGAGCGCAGACGGGCAGTCGTGTCAGCCCTGACCGTCACTATGTGACCTGGCGCATCACCGAATCCGGGTGCGCGACAGGGGAGCTGAGACAGGGAGGGCACCTGGAATGACCGAGAAGACCTACCCGCGCCGCGCCTACGAGCGCTGGACCGATGACCGCAACGTCGAACTGGTCGAGCTGCTGCGCGCCGGGACCGACGTCGACGAGCTCGCGGTGCGTACAGGCCGCAGCAAGACCGCGCTGGCCGCGCAGTGCCACAAAATGTTGCCGCCGAACTTCCGGCGCCGGACTCGGACCCGGGCAGTGGAGGATCTAGCCGTGCTGGTGGCCGACCCGTCCTATGACTGGCGCGAGCCGCTGCGCGAGGCCGCCCGCCGGGCCCGCAGCCTGTACTGGGACGGCGAGATGATCGATGTCCTGCGGCACGGATGGGATGCCGCGCGTCTCCTCGAGGATCTGTGTGTCGAGTTCGCCGCGTCGGAGGTCGAGGTCAGCCGCCAGCTGCTGCGCATCGGTGCGGCCGAGAACATGAGCGAGGTCGCCGCCCGGCTCGGCTGCGACCCGAACGGCACACTGGCAGCGCGGCTTCGCGTCGCGGCCGACCGGATCGGTGCGGCGGTGTGGGTGCTGATCGTCGACGGCCCGGTCACCCGCGCTACCAAGACCGGACTCGCCGCGGGCCCGGCGACCCGGCACGTGTCGGTGCACCCCGACTACGACACCGCCGACCTGGCGATGGCCGACATCCTGTTCGACCACCTGACCGGCGGCGGCCGCGTCGATGAGATCACTACCACGATCGTCGAGCGCACGATCGGCGACGGCGACTTCGGCGAGTCGATCTTCACCGAGGGCAGCGCTGTGCTTCCGATCCCTGCCAGTGACCGACCGGTCCCGCCAGGCCCGCAGGTTCCAGTCGTCGACCTCGACGACCCGCAGATCCTCGAGCAGGCCACGGCGGTAGAGGCCGCGGCGGCGGCAGCACCGCGACCAGCCCCGCCACGGCGGTGGTGGAAGCGGCGCCGCTGACCCCGCCCAGTCGGCAACGGCGTGAGCCCGGGATAACCCTGGGTTCACGCCGTTTCCGTGTCGAGCGAGGAGGAGGACTCAGCCACCCTGGCCGGGTGTGGTCGAACCCTTGGCGAGGAGGTCGGCCAACCATTGCGGCAGGTCGGCGATTTCGCAGTCGACCAGGGTGTAGTAGCTGCGTCCGTCGATGACCGAGTCCGGCCCCACGACGTAGCCACCGCCGCGCCCGGGGCGGCCTGGGGCTCGTACGTCGATGCCGGGTCCGAGCCCGCCCGAGCCGCCGGAACTCGACGCGATCACCCGGCCGGCGGGAGCCCGGAAGTACAGGTGCCGCCCACCCGAGGGTGTGGAGACGGTGAGGGTGTGGGGCCGATTGTGCCCGTGCACTCGGCACAGCTCCGCGAATGTCTGTGTGCCGTAGGGCCCGTCGGGGGTGTCGGGGACGTCCAGGTCGAGCACCACGATGCCCGACTCTGCGCAGCTGATGCCGATGTTGTCGCCTTCGCGCCACGTGGCCAGCACTGTGTCGGGGTCGGTGACCGCGGTGTGCGGGCCGACGCCGGGGGCGGGCTGCTTGCTGTCCGGTTCCAGGGCGAACACGGCCAGACCGTGCCGGAGCGCTTCGCGCGGGTTCGGCGGCCCGGCCGGGCAGGTGCACAGGTCGTAGGTGCTGTCGTTGGCGCCGCAGCCTTCGCAGTAGTAGCCGTCGTCGTCATCGGGTTCGTCATCAGCGCCGAATTCGTGGTGGCGCCACCCGGTGCAGCGGTCGTTGTAGCAGCCGCAACCGGGGCATTCAGGACAAACCATCCTGTTGGTCCAGCCGCATGTCTCACACAGGGTCTGGTTGAGCGGGTTGTTCATTTCGGCGAGAGCTTCGGCGTAGGTGGTGATCTCGTCGAAGGTTTCGAGGTAGTAGCACAGGGTTTCGCGTTCGTCCGGATCGGAATGATCCAGCAGCGCGATCGCGTCGTGGTGTTTGATCTCGAGGCGGTTCTTCAGCGCGGCCAGCGCGTTCTTGCGGGCGTGGTCGATCGGCATTGTGGTCTCCTGGCTTGCGGTGATCCCGTGACTCACCGCAGGGGAGAGAGTCCGACTGCGACAAGGGAAGACGAAGAGGAGGGTGGTTCGGTGCGGGGCACCTTCGGGAACAAAGGATGCGTGGTCACGGGCCGCGCATCGGTCCCGGGCCTCGAACCGGGCCCACGGTCTTGCACCGCAGCAGCCACCTTAGACGCCCGCACCGACAACTGTGCGGGCGTCCGCGGCGACTCGGCGCTTGCGGCTACTGGTCGAGGTAGCGCCACCAGATCCGGGTGACCTCGCTGGCGGGTGTGCAGCCTTTGTGGGTGCGGCAGAAGAACTCGACGAACTCCTGCGGCGACATCGCTGGAAAGCCCTCGGCGGTCACGTCGTCGGGGGTGATGGCGTCGAGACGTTCGCGGCGGATGTCGAGGACCTCGACGTCAACGATGCGCACCAGCGGTTCACCGCGGCGGCGGCCCATCACCTTGCGGCACAACGTCAACCGCTCGCCGGGCCGGAGGTAGGCCCAGCCTGTGCGGCGGGTGACGAATTTGGCGCGGTCGCGAACCTGACTTTCGGTCAGGCTGACCGACATCAAACGGGGCATCAGGTATTTCTCCTCGTGATGGTGGAAGGATGGCGGTGGGACCGGGGTGTTACGACCACCCCGGTCCCACCAAGCTCAGTGAGTGGCGAAGCGTTCGATGGTTTCGCCGGTGATGGTCTCGACCAGGGCGCAGCCCAGCACTTCCGAGACCGGCGGGGTGACGGCGTTGCCGAGCCCGCGGGCCCGGGTGCGTTTGTCACCGATCATGCGGAAGCCCTTGGGGAAGGCCATGCCGTCGCGGATCTCCGGGATCTCCAGCATCCGGAACGTGCACTGCTCGGCGAGCCGGGTGACCTCGTCGACGCCGAGCACCCCGAAGCGGTCGCGGGTGGTCAGCGTGCCCATCGGCTCGGTGACCGGCCTGGCCACCCCGGTCGAGTAGTAGGGCACCAGCAGATCGGCACGGTCCTGGGGCGGGCCGACGAGACCGTGGTGGAACCCGCTCGCGGAGAAGGTGCTCAGGGGTTCGTCGATCCGGTAGGAAGTGCGTTTGCTGCCGCCACCACGCAGCGAGGTCAGAAACGGCGGCACGACGACGCCGAGCTCGCGGCGGGTGGTCTGGGTCGGCATCGGCGCCGACATCGCGCGGGCGGGCTGGGTGGAGCGCTTGCTGGTCTGCACCAGCATCGGCGGCAGCACCAGCGCGTCGGTCTCGCGGGTGGTGCGGGTGGGCATCGGCTCCGTCACCGGTGTCGCCGCGGTGCGCCAGGTCCCGCCGGCCGGGCTCAGTATCGCCTCCCCCGCGTATCTGGCGAGTCCGATCCGGATGCGTTCCATCGTCGCCGCCGCGAGGGGCTTGTCGCGGTCGGCGATCACCGCGCCGGGGTCGATGCTCCAGTCGATCGCCGACGAGGCGGGGGCGGTGAACGGTTCGACGGGCCGGTTGCGGCAGTGCGGGTGCGGGCAGCGGTAGAAGTACTGGCCGTGGCGGGCGCCGTAGCGGCCCATGTCCTGGCCGGGGCGCTTCCATGACTGGATCGCGTCGACGACCTTGTCGCAGCTGGGGCAGTAGGCCTTCGGGCGCAGCCACTTGTCCCAATCCGGGGTCCGTCCGAGGGATTTCAGCGTGTAGGCCACATACAGCCGATCGCGGGACTGCGGTGCGGGCGAGCACACCCGGGGCATGGCGTGCATGGAGTTCAGGGCGATGACGCGCACGTTGTAGCCGGGCCCGATCTCCTCGATCGAGCGGATCCACTCGGCCCACCGGTCCCAGCGGCGGCACTGGATCACGTTTTCCATCACCCCGCCCAGCACCGGGGTGCCGCGGGCGGCCATCGCGCGCAGGTAGCGCGGGATCTGCTCGATCAGCGACCGTGACCGGGATTCGGCCGGGTCGTCGATGACCAGGCCGAGCTCGGTGTCCTCGATCAACGAGTACTGGTTGGACTGGTCGAAGTGGCGCTTCTTGCCCGCGGCGTCGGTCCAGGCCGGGCACGCCGGTGAGGCCCAGAACAACTCGGCGTAGGGCAGGGTGGCCAGGTCGATTTCACGGACGTCGCCAGGTGGCAGGTGGGTGATGTCCGGGAAGTTGAGGGTGTGGACCTGCACGCAGACATCGGAATGGTTGGCATAGATCTGCCCGGTCAGGCCCGGGACAGCTTCCCAGCCGACGGTGTCGCCGCCGAAGCCGCCGAAGTAGACGTTCGAGCGCAGGCTCATTCCACACCGACCTGGATCATGGTGCTCATCCAACGGCCCAGCAGCTCACCGAGCGCCTCGACCCAGTCGTCCTCAAGCGGCGTCAGATCCTGTGCGCGCGTGAGCAGGTCGTGCTCGGCGGGAGCGAGCGTGCGACGGGGGTGCAGGGCCCCGCGCAGATGGTCCTCGTCGGTGTCGACGAGCAGCCACTGGCCGATCGGGTCGCCGAGCGCCTTGCCGACATAGACCAGCCGCGTCTGCTGCGAGGCACCCAGCCTGGCGTGCCGGTCGGTGGCCACCACGCCGAGGGTGTAGCGGTCGGTGGGGTCGTACTGCACCGACAGCAGGTACTCGCGGACGTCCTGCCCGGCACGGTGGCGGCGCCAGAAGGGCGCGGTGCGGTGGCGGTGCAGGTGCCACTCCAGCACCAGCGGGTCCAGGGTGTAGAAGCTCTCGATCAAGGTGTCGGCCAGGTGCGCGCTGCGGCGGCCCACCGTGGTGACGTCGGTGGGGTCGGGCCCGGCAAGCAGCGCGCCGCGCAGGAACCACAGCTCGGTGGCCCAGCCCCGTGCGGTGGCGGGGTCGGCGGTGGGCAGGCCGCGTTCGGCGGCGGTGAGCAGGTCGGCGGCGCGACGCCGATGGCCGAACAGTTCGGCGCGCACCGATTCCGAGGCCAGGGTGGTGGCGACGGCGAAGTCGGCGAGATCGTCGCGGTCTTCCCAGTAGTCGGCGATCTCGCCGGTGTAGTGGCGGGGGTCGGTGGCCGGGTAGGCGCTGACGGGAGCGGTGGTCATGGAGGGCTCCAGGTGAGAGTGGGAAACGAACCTTGCGCAACCAATGTTCGCGAACATAGGTTGCGACCACTGTTCACGTTAAGTAGTGTCGTGAGCCATGTCAACACTGTTCGCGACCACTGGTTATATTCGGAGGATGAGTGCCGATGCCCACGACTCCCTGCCGCTGCGGATCGAGCAGGCAGGCCAGGCCTACCGCGAGACCAAAGCCCGTTACGACGACGCCCGCGAGGAGCTCTTCGACGCGATCCTCGACGGGCTCGACGCCCAAGACGCCGACGGCGCACCGGTATTCGGGCCCAGCGCGGTGGCGCGCTTGGCCGGCTTCACCCGCGAATACATCGCTCGCATCCGCGACGGCAAGGTCAAACGCACACGGCCACGCCGCTGACCTGGCGCTCGCGCGCCGCTACCGCGCACCCGTTGCCGTAACTAGGATTTCCGCGCTCGTGGCGCTGCAGGAGCGCCCACGCATCACCATGAAGGGGGACTTCACATGACGATGTCGTTCGATCCGGACGCCCTGGCCGCCTACACCCGTGCCGCCGCACGGGTCTCCGAGCTGCTGGGTGAAGCCGCGACCAACACCACCGCCGCCGCTGGAATCGACCTGTCCGGGTTGGGGCTGCTCGGCAAGGAATTCGCCGCGGCCTGGTCTCGAGCTGCTACCCAGCACGCCGCGACGCTGTCGACCGCGGCCAACCTGGTCGGCAACTACGAGCAGATCCTGACCGGCTACGGCACCGAGGTCACCGACACCGACACCAGCTGGGGCGCCGACCTCACCACCATCGAGGAAGGACTGGCCTGATGCGCCGTGCAACGACAGCGACCGACACGACGGTCTCGACCACCACGATCGCCGACGCCGAAGCCAAGATCGCCCCGGTCATCGCCCTGCTGGAACAGCCGCTGCTGCAGCTGCGGGAGGCGTTGGGCACCAACACCTCCGCCGACCCACACCCTGATGCGGTCACCGCCCTGCTCAGTGCCTCGACCGCGACCAGGGCGACCGAGGACCCGCAGCGGCTGGGCCTGTACGCGCTGGAGTCGACCCAGACCGCTGCGGTGGCCACTCCCGCGCTGCGCCGCACCGCCACCGAGGTCTCCGACGCCGGCGGCCGCGGCGAGAAGCTGACTACCCTGCTCGGGCAGGCCCACGCGACACAGTCCAGCGCGGCGGCGAAAGTGGACGCGATCATCGCCGACTTCCGCACCAAGGCCAAGGCCGCCGCCCCGGCGGTCAACGCCACCAACCTCGACGCGATCGTCGCCCTCGCCGAGGAGGCGATCAGCGAAGCCGTCGGAGTGGTGGGCACCGCCAACACCGAGATGGACACCCACACCCGCGACAGCAAGGCGCTGACCACCGATCTCGGCGGCACCAACGGCGTCACGATCCCACCGGGCGCGACCGAGGTCTCCCCGGGCGTGTACGTGCTGGGCACCGGCGGCACCGACACCTCGGGCACCTCCACGTTCGGCACCACTACAGGTGGATCGACGACCAGCACCGGCGACCCCGCGATCGACGCCCAGATCGCGTTGCAGAACGCGCTGATCGAAGGAGGGGTGTCGCTGGGCACCGCCGCGATCGATGCCGGAGTGTCCTTCGGCACGCACCTGATCGACAAGATCGCCGAGGTCGCCATGCACGGCATCGACACCGGCGCCGAGCTGGCCACCACCGGCATCGACACCCTCGCCGCCGGGGTGACCGGCACCGACACCACCGCCACCTCACCAGCGACGCTCACCCCTGGCGCGACCGCCCCGACCACCAGCGGTGGGGGCGGCAACTCCGGTGGCCTGTTCGCCGGGCTCGGCGCCGGTGCGGCCACGAGCAAACCCGAAGCGCCCGCGGCCGCCGAGGGCGACGAGTCCGCCAAGCCGGAACCGGCCAAGCCCGCACCCAGTTTCCAGGCACCCAAGACCGAGATGCCCCTGCAGCAGGCTCCCGCGAACTCCTCACCGGCGCCCGCGACACCGGCGCCCGGCCTCTCCGGTGGTGTCGTCCCGCCGGCGGCCGGGAAACCGGCCACCGACCAGGAGACCGAGCGGCCCTCCACGGCCCCCAAGCACGGGCAGCCCGGCGCTGTCCCGGCCACCGCGTAATCCGCCGTGTCCAGCGACAACGCGTTCAGCGCCTACCTCGAGCAGCCGAGCACCCCCACCCCGGCGCGACCGCAGGGCAAGCGGTCGCGCCGGGCCCGACGCCGCCGTGAGGCCGAACCGCAGACCATCGGGCAGAACCCACCGACCTGGCCACCGCCGGAACCCGACGACGACCTCTACGACAACACCATCGTCGACGACGACCCGTTCCCACCCGCCGTCCCACCACAGCACACCGACGGCGGCGAGGACGGGTTCACCGGCGACTGGAACGACTGGACCGACCAGGCCAGCGCACCCGACGACGACGCGGCGGCCCCACGCGGCGACGAGGTCGACTGGAACGACTGGGCGACCACCACCGCGACCGAGCAAAGCGGTGACTACGTCCCGACACCGACGTTGCCGCGGCTGACCGACTACGGCGGTGGCGGCAAGATCGCCCGCCGACCGCGCAAGAACTTCGACGACGAACGCTACGACCAACAGCGTGGCCGCGGCCGGGTCCTCGCCGCCGTCGGCGGGGTGCTCGCCGCGGTCACGGTGCTCGTCGCGATCGGTCTGGTTGCCACGACCTTCGGCGTCGAGGACACCAGCGCGACCGACACCACCGCCGCGACACCACCTACCACGGTGGGCGCGGGCTCGACCACCGTGGCGGCGACGCTGCCGGTGTGGGGGCTGCCCGGCTGCGAGGCCTTCCGCAGCGCCACGATCACCATCAGCGCCGAACCCGGCGACACCCGCACCGCCCAGGGCGCGATCCTGGGTTTCGAGCACAGCTACTTCGTCGCCCGCGACGCCGCGAAGGTCCGCTCGTTCGTCACCGACGACGCCCACGTCGGCGACCAGGCCGCCCTCGCCGACGGCATCGCAGGCTTGCCCGCCGATGTGCGCTACTGCGTCCACATCACCCGCGGCCACGCCACCGATCCGTCGGTGTGGAACGTCGACCTGCGCCAGCAGTGGCCCGGCGACGTCGGCATCGAGAAGATCGCCTTCACCATGCGCACGACCGAACTCACCCCCGGCGAGCACCGGATCACCAGCATCACCTACCGCTGACCCCGATCAGCGACCAACGGTTAGAGGTCGCCCTGGCACGTGCCGGGGCGACCTCTAACCGTGTGCGGTGCTGATTGTCGGCAGGTCCTGAGATCATCCGCGCGAGAAGGGTCAGCGAAGGACGGCGGTGAGGTCGGGTGGGTGAGGACGGGCTCGAGGTGCGGGTGGCCGACCAGGTGGCCGACCAGGTGCCGGTTCTGCTGGCCGGGTTCGCCGCCGAGATGGCCGGCCGCGACGTCGCCGACCGCACCCGCACCGGCTACCTCGACCGGGTCACCCAGTACCTGCGCTGGCTCGCCGAGGCCGACCACACCGACGCACTCGACACCGAGGCTGCCCGCGACGTCGCGGTAGCGGCCTGGCTCGCCGAGGCCGACCTGGCACCGCGCTCGGTGCAGACCTCCCTGGCCGCGCTCGCCACGTTCTATGACTGGCTCGGTCTCGGTGCCCCGACCACCGCGCGGGTCAGCGCCGAGCTGCACATCCCGCGCACCCTCAACCCGGCCGAACACCGCGCCCTGCTGACCGCGGCCGCCGCGCGGGGCCCGCGCGAGTTCGCGCTGATCGTGCTGACCCTCGACACCGGGGTCCGCGTCCACGAGATACCTGTCCTCGACGTCGACGACCTCGACCTGACCGGCTGGCCCGGACAGATCACTCTCACCGCCGCGTCCGGGCGCGCCCGCACCGTCGCGATCACCGCCGCGACCCGGGCCGCGCTCACCGCGTGGCTGGCCCAGCGCCGCCAGCAGCTACGCGGCCGGACACATCCGAGCAGGGCACTGTTCATCGCCCGCACCGGTGCCCGGATCGCGCACCGCTCGGTCGACCGCGTCATCCGCACCGTCGGCCACGACGCTGGCCTGGTCCTCGCGCCGGGCACGCTGCGCGCGACCGGCGCCGCGCAGCTGCTCGCCGCCGGAGTCGACCCGGCTGTCGTCGCGGCCCGGCTCGGGGTGCGCGGGCTGCCGGCGACCCGGATCGCGGCCTTGCTCGGCCATCACCAGCCGCGCGTGCGGGCAGCACTCACCGACAGCGAACAACTCACCCTGTTCGGCGACATCACCGCCTGACCGCCCCATCCGCCTCCCGCCACCGACGTCGTTCCCCCGAGCAGGCGACCCTTCGAGCTCGCCGCACCCACACACCTTTTCCACCATCGGTGACGCCGAGGGAATTTCGTCCTGGATTAACTGTCCGAATCGGGGACACACCTTCTGCACCATCGTGGATATCGGGGACTATTTTCGTCCGGGAAAACTCGTAGGCTGGGCGGATGCACCCGCCCCGCCCCTGCGCCCAGTGCGGAAAACTCGTCACCTACAGCGGTCGCGGCCGACCGCGCGTGTGGTGCTCGGACAACTGCCGCAAACGCGCGTTCGAGGTTGGATCGCGGGTGGAGACCGTCGTCGTCGAACGCGAGGTCGTGCGGACCGAGCGGATCACGCCGCAGCGTCAGATCGAGCGGATGCTCGACGACCCGGAAACCGCCGTGCTGCTTTTGCGGATCATCGCGCACCGCTGGCGCCACCAGGGCGTGGCAGGCTCCGCGACCGACCGTCGAACGATGGCGCCGGTGCTGGCTGAGGTGTGGCAGAGCTTCCACGCCGGAAACGAGCACAAGCCCGTTCCGGCACCGCCGCCGAAACTGCCGACCGTCGCCGCGGAATACCGCGCTGCGGTGGAGAAGGTGTTGTCGTCGCCGCGCTCGATCGCGGCGGTGCTGAACCGGGTCAAGGAGATGCTCGACAACGACGAGCTCGCTGATACCAGCGCCAACACCCCGATCTTTCAGGCGATTGTCGGGCTCACCGGATGGCTTCGGCACATACGTTGAGCAACACACGCCAGCGCCGCGGTGGAGAGCTGTGGCAAGCCGGCGAAGCTGGCGCGGCAGCATCGTTTCCCCACGCGACCGAACGACACAGCCGCCGCTGCGCGCCTCCGCCGCGCCGCCCCGACCGCACTTCTCCTCACTCACTTTCTCGACCAGTTCCCGTTGGTATTCCTGTTCCGCCCCGTCCCCGGTTTGTTGACCATCCACTGACCAGGTACGCAGACAGTGGATGGTCAACAAACCGGGAGCTTGCGGACGGAGGGGACGGGGCGGAACAGGAATACCCGCAGTTCACACCAGGTGCAGAGGGGTCCGTAGGGGGGCGTGTAGCCCCTTCCGTAGGGAGGCGTCCAGCCCCTTCCGCAGAGGGGCGACACCGGTCCGGTGCTGATCGCCCCCCTGCGGCAGGGGCTACGGACCCCGCCGACGGAGGCCCAGGTCAGGGCTAATTACTGCCTTCCAATTACATCACTTTTCACAGCCCGAGTCCGCTGTCGCGGTCCTGCCCGAACTGCGGCGGAGTGATTCCGTAGTTGTAGTCGCGGGCCGGTGGTGTCGGTTTCTGCGGGGATTGGCCCGGCTTCTTCGCCGACTTCTTGCCCGGTTCCTTGCCCTTGTTCCGGGACTGTTGTTCGGCGTCGCGCTGCTGCGGGGTGAGCGCGGCCCGGCGGGTCTGCTCGGCGTCCAGGCGCGTGTATTCACGCTGCAGGTGGGAAAGGTAGCCGCGGTCTTCGCTGAACTCGCGCGCGTCGGTTTCCGCCGCGGCGTCGAGCCGGTTCTTCTGCCGTCGGGTGTCGGCTTCCCGGATCGTTTCCTCCCAGGCGTGGCGAGGAGTGCCCGTGGTTTCCGCGGCGGTTTTCGCCGCCGCCCGGGCCGCTTCGGCGTGCGGGCCGGTCCGCTTCAGTTCGTCCTCGGTTTCACCGATATCTTTCGCCAATTTCTGGCGCGCGATCATCTTGTGCCGCGCGGTGTTGTCGAGCTGGGTCCGCAGCTGGGTGCGCCGCGCCGACAGTTGCCGTTCGGCGCCGGTGAGCGCGGCAGCGTCACGTTCGGCTTCCAGCGCCGGTTCGATGAGCTCGGCGCGGCGCACCAGCTCGATGTTGTCGAGCTTGGCTTGGCGGACGTGGTCGCCGCCGTCGGTGCGGCGCCGCTCCAACTCGCGCGCCAGCGCCTCGATCTCTGCGCGCCGCTCGGCGAGCTCGTCCGCCAGCACCCGGTCCGAGCTCATCCGCGCCCGCACGCTCGGGTCGTTGATGGCCTCCATCCGCGCATGGTGATCGGCGATCAACCGAGCGGTGGAGCGCTGTTCGGCGGTCATGTCGGTGTAGAAGACCCGCGGCTTCCGATCCGCGGCGGGCTTGGCGCTCGGTGGGGTCAGCGGACCGGCCGCCGCTGCGGCCGCCTTGCGCACCCGGTCACTGGACAACCACGACTTCGGCGCGGATGCCTCTCGCTGGGACCGGACAGGTTCGGCGACGGGCTCGGCTGTCGGCGCCGATTGTGTGTGCGCGTGCTCGTGCTGGCGTCGCTGCCCGACCCGGGATTCCCAGGTGTGCCGGGTCGGCTCGAGGTGCGCGGTCACGACACCTTGCACCGCGACCGCGCGGGCGAGTTCGCCGCGTTCACGGTGAGCGCGCGCGATCTCGAGCGCGATCGCGATGGCCGCGAGCAACAGCAGCAGCAGCGCCGCGAGCGCGGCTGCAGTCGCTGCGGTGAGGTCGACAGTTCCGCGCGCGTGCGGGCTGCCCGACAGATCCGCTCGGGACGGACCGCCCGACATCAACAGTTTCGCGACATCGCCGATGCCCTTCTCTACCGACGACGGCCGGTAACGGCGCTCGCCCTTGGGTAGCTGCGCCGAGCGGGTCAGTTCTTGAGCGGCCGCAGCGAGCGGGCCGGGCTGCTCGCCTTCGAGCTTCTCCGACCATGCCGCGAACACCCCGGCGGCTTGCCCGGCCGCCCACGCCCACCGCGCCCGATCGGTGCGCGGGATCTGCCCGAGCTGACGGTGCCACGCACCGAACTCGGTCGCGGCCTGCTGCCACAACTCCGCGTCGTCCAGGCTCCGCGCCGCGCGCTCGCGGGTCTCGGTCGTCGGCGACATCCAGGTCGCGACCGCCGCCGCGCGCGCCTCAGCAGTGTCGTCCCACTGCTGCTCGCGCAACGCGTTCAGATTCAAATCCTTGGCCAAGGTTCCGCCGCCGAGCCAGGGCCCGGCCTCGGTAGCGCCGTGGCGCAACCGCACCTTGTAGCCGACCACCTCGGTCTGCCCGCCGGCGGCCCAGCGCGGCACCACCGAGATCCCCGCCTCCCGCAACCCGCGCACGAACTCGGCCTCGGAATCGGCGGCCACCGCCGTCGCGCGCACCATCCGCCGCAGCCGATCCCGTTCGGTCTCCGGCGCCTGGTCGCGCTTGGCGCGTTCGACTTCGGCGCGGGAGTGACCCGACAGTTCCCCGCCCTCGGTGCGCGAGGCGTGGATCTTGAGCCCGTACTGCTGCTCGATCAGCGCGCAGACTTCCTTCGCCCGCGACCAGTCGCCCTTGGCCTTGCCCGGCCCGTAGTCATAGGTCGAGACCTTCGACCCGTCCTCGCGCACGAGCGACGCGGCGATGTGGATGTGGTCCTGGCCATCCCCATGCTCACCGGACAGCCCGTGCCGCACCGCGCCCCACCGCGCCTGGGCACGCTTGGCATCCGCTGTCGCGGTGAATCCCATCTCGGTCATGAACGTGTTGGTGATCTGCGCCCACACCTCGTCGGTAAGGTGCTCACCCGGCATCGCCGCGAGGATGCAGTGCCACACCGGCGCGTCCCGCATCACCCCCGCCTCGCCCTTGGCCGGGCGCTCGACCACATCCGCACCGCGCCCCCGTGCACCGACCGCGGCGGGCTTGGCCTTCATCCGCACCGGGGTGTTGTAGAGCTTGCGCGGCAGGTCGATCTCGCGCGCGATCTCCAACGCGACATCCCGCGCGGCGCGCTTGGCCTCGGGGCCGTGGAAATCGACCATCCACGCCTCCCGCAACACCGTCGGCGAACCCGCGATCAGATGCCGGTGCTCGTGCTCGTTGGCATCACCCTCGCCGAGCAGATACACCATCAACCCACCCAGCCGCTGCCCGCGCTTGATCTTCGCGATCATCGCCGCGTCACATCCTGAGCCAGCTGCTCGATCCGCGCGCCGCGCTCGGACAACTCCGCACTCAGCTCACGCCACTGCGCCAGCGCCTCGACCAACTCCTCGGCCAACTCCGGATCGATCGCCCCCGTCGAGTTCGCGATCCGCGCGAGCTGATTGATGTTCGACCCGATCTTCGACACCTGCTCCAACCGCACCACATGCAACGCGCTCGCCGCCGACAGCAACAACCGCTGCAACGCCAACCGCTTCGGCCACGGCAACCACGCACGTTCCTTGCCGCTCTTGGTCCTGCTCGGCGCGACCGGATTCGTCGCGCACTCCCCCAGATACCGCGGCACCGTCATCGACGACTCCTCCGCCGCCTCGGCCACCTTCGCGTACTCGGCATCAGTCAACCGGACCTTCACGATCTTCCGGCCTTCCCCGTCGCCGATGTTGGCTCGCCGGCGGCGCGAACGAGCGCGCTCGAGCTCCTGCGATCGCCACTTGCCCGACGACTCCTCCGCCGCGTCCACACCCACCGAAACCACCTCCCACTCGCCCCGATCCGACAGCCCAGCGCAGCGCCCACCCGGCTGGGTGGTTCCCTCGCCCCGCGAGGGCTCCCACAATTACGGTCCCGTAATTGTTACCTTGCTCTGCCGGGGCTGAGCTTCAATGGTACCGCGTACGTGGGTGCCGTGTCGGCTTGGGAGACGGCCGCATCGCGCGGATTTCCGGCCGGGGCGGGTACCGGCGGATCTACCGTTTCGGGCATGGAATCGACACACGCGGGACGGGCTGACGAGCTCGCGAACGAGGCGAACCGGATGCTGCAGGACGCGCTGGTCACGAGCGTCGACGCCGGCGAGGGCGGCCTGGCGAACTACGTCGGGACGGGGCGCGAGGCCGCCGAGCGGATCATGTGGTGGAACGGCTGCGCGCGGTGCAGGCACAAGCGCAGATCCACGCCACGCTCGCGCTCAACGACGCCATGCGGGCGAGGTGACCAGGTCGCACGGGTAAGGTCCGAACACGACGAAGGCCCCCGGCGGATACCCGCCGCCGGGGGCCTTCGTCGCTGTGTGAGGGGCGAGAAATCAGATCAGGCGGGGTCCCATGACCTGGTCCACGCGCGAGAGTGCGCGCCCGACCGTGGAGTGCGGCAGACCGACCTGCGTGCCGATGGCGTTGGCCTTGTGGCCCTGCGAGGCGAGCAGGTAGATCTCGGTCAGCATCGACACTGGCTGTTTGCTGAGTCCGCGCTCGGACACCGCGCGCGCGAACCGGTCGGCCTCCGCGCGCGACAGCTCGCGGTCGAACGGACCGCGATCGGTCGCCGCGCGCGATCGGTCGCCGCGCGCGATCGACGCGGGCTCGGTCGCGCGCGCGAGCGCACCCGTGGTCGAGGATTCCCGCGCGCGATCGGTGCGCGGTTCCCGCGCGCGATCGGCCGGTTCGCGCGCGATCGATACGAGCGCGATCGGGGTGTTCCGCGCGCGATCGGAGGGCTCCTGATCGCGCGCGATCGGCTCCTCGACGACGGTGTCGTCCGCGCGCGGCTCCTCCGGGTCGACGGTCGCCGCGGGGAGGGTGTCGCTGCTGTGCGCGGCGATCGAGTCGTGATCGGTGGCCAGCTCAGCGGGGCTGTGCGCGGCGATCGATGCGCGGTCGTCGTGCGCGACGGGCTCCTGCTCGCGCGCGACCTCGCCGCGATCGGTGTCCGCGAGCGAGCTCTCTTCGGCGTCGCGCGTCGCGTGGTGATCGCGCGCGGCCTCCGCGATCTCCTCCAGCGTCGCGCGCGGGATCTCGTAGTCCTCGCGCGCGATCGGTGCGCGATCGGCGTCCTCGCGCGCGGCAGTTTCGCGCGCGATCGGTGCGCGGTCGAACTCCTCGCGCGCGATCGGCTCGACCGGCTGCGCGCGATCGGCGAGGGCGGTGGTGGCCTCGCGCGCGGCGGCGCCGTAGTCCTCTGTCGCGCGCGACGGCTGTTCGGTTGCCGCGATCGGTGCGCGGTCGTCCGCGCGCAGTTCGGCTTCGTACTCCTCGATCACCGCGTCCTCGTCCGCCGGCGGCGTGTGCGCGGCCGCGGTGTCCGAGGGCGTGGTGGTGCGTGAGGCGGCGGCGGTGAGCGCGTCGAGGCGGGCGGCGATGTCGTCGCCCTCGGCGTCGGCGGCGACCTTGGCGGAGTCGATGGCCAACCCGTAGCGGCGCTGGACCACCGGGTGCAGCAGCAGCGCGACACCGACCATCACCGGCGCCACGGCGTGCACGGCCGCACCGACCACGTCTAAACGGGACGGGTACAGGTACGGGTAGACGTTGAGGCCGATGCTGCCCAGCAGCAACGCGATCTCGAAGCGGCGGATCCGCTCGTCGCCCTCGGTGATGTTCCACCGCGACACCGAGGCACCGGAGACCATGATCACCACCAGGACGATGGAGATGGTCGCCTCAAGGGCGTAGCTGAACCAGAACAGCGGGTCGCTCGGTCCGCCGGGCGCGAGGTTGTTCTGGACGTTGGCCGCCGACCACAGCATCGACGCGACGACCACACCGGTCAGGCCGCGCGCAGCCAGCCGCTTCTCGCGGTGCAGGCGCGCGATGTCGAAGGTCGCCGAACTCGACCGCAGCCGCTCAGCGATCGCACGCCGCGCGACGACCAGGTCGGCGGCCTCGGCGCGCACCATCTCCTCTTGAGCGCGGCGGACCTCACCGGCGATGGTCTGCGCGGACTTCACCGACGCGATCGACTCGTGGCGCTGGTGATCGCGTACCAGCTCGGCCGCGGCGCGTTCGTCGCGCAGCTCACGTTCGGACAGGGCCTCGATCAGTGCGGGGTCGCCCTGGTGCGCCAAGCGCGAGTGCGCGGCCTCGACGCGATCGGGCAGCGGGGCGTGCAGCAGCGGATCGACTTCGGCGGGGGGTTTGCGTCGGAACATCAGCGAGTCTCCTTCGGTGCGGTGTCGGCGAGCTGGTTTTCGAGTCGGGTGATGGTCTTCTCGGCGGCAGCCAGTGCCCGATTGAGCGCCTCGGCGCCGGCCTCGGCGGCCTGCTGTACGCGCGCGATCTCAGCGGCGTGATCGGCGCGCTGCTGCTCACGTTCGGTGCGGGATTCGGACCGCAGGTCGGAAAGTTCGCGGCGCAGTCCGGCGATTTCCTCGCGTGCGGTGGTGGCATCCTCGCGCGCCTGCTCGCGCGCCGCCACCAGCTCCGACCTGACCTGGGCAAGTTCGGTGCGGGCGGTCTCGGCGCGGGCCTCGGAGGCGCGGGCCTCGGTCTCGGCGCGCTGCTGGGCGGCCGCTGCGTCGGCGACGCGGGCGTCGGCGTCGGCGTTGACGCGCTCGACCCGGGCGGCGTGATCGCGGGTGAGTGTCTCGACCTGCTCGGCGGCGTCGCGGCGTGCCTGCTCGGCAGCAGTTTCGGCGGCGCTGGCGCGCTCCTCGGCCGCGCGGGCGTCGGTCTCGGCAGCGGTCGCGCGTGCTTCGGCGGCCTCGACGCGTGCGGACTCGGCCTGGCGGATCGCTTCGATTTCTGCGGCCGCTTCGGCGCGGATGGCCTCGATCTGCTGCTCGGCGTCGGCCAGGGCGCGGTCGCGCTCGGCGAGCGCGTCCTCTGCGGCGCCGTCGGCCAGTTCCTTGTCCTCGAGCGCGCGGTCACGCTCGCGACGAGCGGCGATGGCCTCGGCTTCGGCTTCGTCGGCGCGGGCTTTCGCGGCCTCCACCTCGGCCTGGGCTTCGCGGCGCATGGAGGTGACCTCGGCGACGGCTGCGTCCGGGTCGCCGGCGGCCGCGACGACCTCGACGACGCGGTCGAGCAGTCCGCTCATCTGCTCGCGGTGCCCGGAGGCGACCATCTCGATCTGAGCGAGCAGGTCGGCCAGTGACGCCCGCGCCGAGGTCACCGGCCGGGGTGTCGGGCGTTCTCGCTGCGCCGGCGCGGCCGCGCCGAGGGCGGCGCGCTCCAGTTCGCGCTTGCGGGCGAAGGCGCCGGTGCGGTCGTGGCGGCGCTGGTGCCCGTCGGGGTCGATGCGCGTTTCCCCGCAGTACTCGGCCTTGCGGCCGGGGCGGGGCGCGACGGCGTCCAGGGCGCGGCCGCACACGACGAAGTCGCCGGTCTCGGGGTCGCGTGCGGTCGGGAACTGGCACACCCGCGCCCCGGCGGCGGCTGGCGCGGCCGGGGCGGAGGTTTCGGGCTGAGGCTCGGTCATACCACGATTCTACCTTATTTCGTCAGATTTGATACGTTTTCCAAAACGTTTTTTCAATACGTTTTAACGAAACATAACGTATTAGTCCGGTTCCCAGTCGCGCGGTTGGGCCGGGCAGGCGTTTCGGCGAGAGCCGGGCGAGTGGGAGTCCTATGCTGCGGTCGTCCGAGTAGCCCGGGCGGTAGGCGCCGGGTGAAGCCACGGAGGAGAACTGAATGGCGTACGTGACCGTCTTGGTGAATCAGAAAGGCGGGGTCGGGAAATCGACCTTGGCCGTGAACTTGGCCGCGGTGACCGCCGATGTCGCCTCGAAGCCGGGCGCCGATGACGCCCCAGCTGATGTCGCCGCTGTGTCGATCGACCCCCAGGGCTCGGCGATGTGGTGGGGTTCTCGGGTTACGAACCTGCCGTTCCACGTTGTCCAAGCTCACGAGGACCTCGACGAGTTGCGGAGGTTGCGGGACCTTCCCGGCATCAACCACGTTTTCGTCGACACCCCTGGCTGGATTGATATGGCCCCGGCCGACGACGACAGCGATCCGCTCGGCGAGGGGCCGGCCGCGGATGCCATGCGCGCGGTGTTGGAGGTCGCCGATCATGTGGTCGTGCCGATCACCCCGGACGCGCTGAGTTTCGACCCGACTGTGCGGACGATCCGGAAGGTGATCGCCCCTCGGGGGTTGCGGTACACGGTCGTGCTCAACAACTGGGATCCCCGTGACGGGGAGGCTGAACGGGACGAGACCTTGGAGTTCATGTCTCGCAACCAGTGGCCGAGCGCCCGGACGGTGGTGCGGCACTACAAGGTGCATGCCCGGGCGCCGCTCAACGGGCAGGTTGTCACCGAGTACGCCAGCTCCGGGACGGCGCTGCGGGCCCGGGAGGACTTCTTCAGGCTCGCGCTCGAGTTGAAGGTCGCGTGATGGCGCGCGGTGGAACGCGGCGAAGTCTCGCCGATCTGACCGAGGCGACCGGCGACCACTCCCCCGTCGACGGCCGCGACGCCCAGCAGCGGCGCGTCGCGGCACAGACGTCGGCTCCGCTGGCGGATCTGGTCGCGAACCCGCACAACCCGCGTATCGATCTCGGGGACCTGGCCGAGTTGGCGTCGATCGCCGAGCTCCAGCTGCAGCCCGCGCTGGTCATCACCCGCGCCGCGTATCTGCGGCTCTATCCCGAGGACGAGGCGCTCATCGGCAAGGCCCGGTGGATCGTCGTGAACGGGTGCCGTCGGCTCGCGGCGGCGCGCCAGTACGGGTGCACCGTGCTGGAGTTCGTCATCCGGGATCAGGTCGCGACGTCGAGGGCGAGCCTGCTCGCGGCATCGATCGCCGAGAACGTGGATCGGCAGAATTTCGATGTGCTGGAGGAGGCCCGCGCGGTCGACGCGCTGGTGACCGAGTGCGGGACGGCGGCCGCGGCCGGCGAGCAGCTCAAGCGGTCGAAGGGGTGGGTGTCGCAGCGGCGTGCGCTGCTCGAGCTCGCGCCCGAGCTGCAGGATGCGTTGCGCCGCGGGGATCTGGCGGTGCGAGTGGCGCGCAGCCTGGCCAGGGTGCCGCGTGAGGAGCAGGTGGCCCGGTGGCTGGCCGCCAGCTCCCCCGACGGGGAAAAGGCTGAGCGGCCACCGAGGGCGCCCGCGGCGGCCTCGGCCCCGAGGATCGCCAAGGCGTTGAAGAAGTTCGGTGCCGGACCGGAGACCTTGGCGGCCGCGTTGACCGACTACCTCGACTACGGCCAGCTCCAGGAGCTCACCGCAGTACTCACTACGGCGGTGGCCGAGCGCTCGGGCACCGCCGACTGAATCGTGGCGTGGCGCGGCCTGCTGGCGTTTACCGCGGTAAACCTCGGCGGGCGTGAGACGGGCACGGTGCATCAGAACGCTCGGTTGTCGCGGGCACCACGGGCGATCTCGCGGCGGGCGGCTTCGGCGGCCGCGCGGGACGCCGAGGTGGTGCCGATGGCACGGCGTCCGGCGGCGGCCGCGGCCGCCATCGCGGCGGCGCGAGCGGGGGAGTCCGGCGCCGCGGGCACTTTCGCCATCGCTTCGGCGCGTAGCTGCTCGCGGTGAGCGCGGTCGCGTTCGGCCTGCTCGAGCTCGAGCATCCGTTCGCGGGCACGGTCGAGCAGCATGGGCGGCTCGTCGATCGGGATGGGTTTGAGCAGCCAGGCCAGGTAGGCGTAGGGGTCGCGGGGCCGGTCGAAGATCTTGCGGCCCGAAAGGTAGATCTGGTCGAGCCCGGCGTGGACGTCGTCGACGGTCCACCCGCCGTCGACCACCCGGCGCGTCAGGACGGCCGCGAGCCCCTGGGTGCCCAGCTGCCGTATCCAGAGCGGGAAACGCTCGTCAGAACGGCATCTAGAGGCCACCAACAGTGCCCTGGAGTCGTAGGAGCGAGCTTTCCGGCGGGCCCGCTTCGTGTCCTTGCCGCGCGGAGCGCGTCTTTCGATCCTGTTCTGTGTGGGAGTGATTGAGCTGGATCGTGAGAGAGAAAGCGAACCGCCACTTCGTGGCAGTGGGGTGACAAAGTCCTGCTCGAGCAGTGAATCGAGGGTGGCTTTATCCACAAGGTGTGCGTAGGCGGGGGAGGGGATGAGGGCGGCCTCGGCGGCCCAGCCGCGGTAGCGGTCGCCGCGGTTCCAGCTGTCGAGGCGTTCGAGTTTGGTGCGGTGGCGGCCGGTGACCACGACCTGGCGCAGGTCGAGCTGTTTGGCGAGCTCGCGGCACCGTTTCACGGTGCGCGGGTGGCGTTCGATGCGCTGGCTGAGGCGGCGCACTGTGGGTCGGCACTGGCGGCCGGTGGTGAGGTCGGCGTGCTTGGACTCGGCGATCACCCAGGCCTGAAAGGTGCTGCGCGACACCGACGGCGCCCGCAGTGTGGCCCTCAGCTCCGTGTAGAGGCGGTCGTAGAGCGCCATGGCCGTTGCGGCCCAGTGCCGGCGGGACCACCAGCATGCGGGCACGTCGGCGTAGAGGTCTTCGGGCTGCTCGAGGCGCAGCGGTGGGATCTGGATCGGGAGAACGTCCGACAACGACGGTTTGGCGTGATGTCGACGGTTCCAAGTGTGGTGTCTGCGCTGATCAGGACGTGTACGCGCGACTTTGTTCTGACAAAGTACGTGTCCACGCGTGACCGTGCGTGGACGTGCGTTATCCTGAGACCTGTCGTGCAAGACGCGGCCTCTCATTTGAGGGGCGAGACATAAGCCCCTGGCGTGCAGGCCGGGGGTTTCTCGCGTTTATAGGTTTGGTGAGTGGTAGCTCAGTGGCTGCGAGTCAACCTCTGACTGCCCTCCCTTCCTTCGATCGACCGAAACGGTACGGCTGGGAGGACTTGCCTCACAGCCGAAGTCACACAGTTGGTGTGGTAGCGCGCTAGCCAGCCATTGGAAACTGCTGCTGCATCGCGTCTTTCGCACCCTTCTTCCGCAGATCGTGTGCGCGCGGTCGTCGGGGTTTACCGAGCTCGCGGACGAGATCGGGTCGGCCGACGTGCAGCGCCATGAGGTCTGCGATGTACTGGGACATACTCATCTTGTTGGCCTCGGCCCGCTTTCGAACTTCTTCGTACACAGCGTGATCGAGACGCGGTCCAACCTGCGCCCGGTCACCTTTCGATACCTGAGCCATCCCCACACTCAACCATGCCGTAACTGTTAATCGAGTCGCGACACGCGGATTCACGGGGTCAGTTCGGCGGATCGACCGGCACTGCGGCTTTCAGTGACGGAACAACCCTGACGTCGTAGCCCGAGTCCTCGTCGGCTGGTTTGGCGTCAGCGAGCCGGAGACCGGAATTGCGCACTGCAACAGCACGTTGCAGTGCCATCCGGCGAGTGACATCGCCCCATGCTCGGTGATGGGGTCCACGTACGGTCTGCGCTTCATGCTGGCGGTAGAGCCAGGTTGTCGTGTCATCGAAGTAGCCATCCGCGGCACCGGACACCCCCGCGAGCATGACCAAGTCGTCGTTGGTTGGCACGCCGCCCCAACCGCCCATGACGCGCACTGTGGTGCTGCGCAGCATGAGTCCAGCGCAATGCACGGGCCAGCTGCCGCCGGACTCAATGGCCCAGTTGTTCACCGCGCCTGCGGGAACACGGCCGAAGGGCAGGCCTTCGTAGGGCGGGAACGACTTGCGCGTGCCGTCCGGAAGAAGATCGTCAGCCTGGCCGAGTGCCCAGTGGATGCCTGGGTCGTCGAAGTGGGGGATGAGGGTCGCTAGGGCATTCGGCAGCAGCAGATCGTCGCCGTCAAGCACCTGGATCAGGCTGCCTCGCACTCGATTGAGCGCGAGGTTTCGCGTGCCAGCGATGCCGAGCTTCTCCCCGTTGGCTTCGTAGCGGACCCAATCACGGTCACCCGCCAGGCCGGCCATATCAGAGCTGGGGCCGTCTTCCTGGAGAACCCACTCGAGCTCCCAGCCTTCGGGGAGTTGCTGCTCCTCGATGCTCGCGAGTGTTTCGGGCAGGAAAGCGGCGCCAGGTTGGTGCACTGCGGTCAGGACGGATATCAGCATCCGGTCAGGCCTCCTTGGTGAGATCAGCACTCATTGTGTACTCGACTTGGTCGGCGGCAACGAGTCCGCCGCCGGTCTCGATCGCCGTGTCTCCGGCGTAGAGAGTGTGCTTGTGCACGAAGACCGGCACGCCGGGCACAGATGACATC
>NZ_JBSGDP010000053.1:0-43737 GCF_053602435.1 Nocardia sp. NPDC004415 | reverse complement strand
GGCCCCCCAGGGGCCGCGAACAACGCGGCGCCCGCGCCGCCACAAATACTGTATGTTGCCTGTTGCACCGCATGGTGTGCTGCTGCTCACTGTCTCTACCCTGGAGTGTCTGCGATGGCCTTGAAGTTTGTCCCCCGAGCGGCGATGGCTGCTGCCTCGATCGCCTTGCTGACCGCGTCGTTCGCGACGGCCTGCTCCAGCGACGACGGGGGCAACGCGCTGGGCCAGAATCTGACCGGCCGTGGCCCGATCACGTATGTGGAGGGCAAGGACACCACCGAGACCGGTGTGGTCCGCCAGCTCATCGATCGCTGGAATGCCGC
This sequence comes from Nocardia sp. NPDC004415, assembly GCF_053602435.1. Lineage (NCBI taxonomy): Bacteria > Bacillati > Actinomycetota > Actinomycetes > Mycobacteriales > Nocardiaceae > Nocardia > Nocardia sp. NPDC004415. The sequence continues at coordinate 43,414 of NZ_JBSGDP010000053.1, read as the reverse complement.
GCATCCGGACGAGCAGGTGACCTTCAAGGAGCAGTCGGCCGACGGCACCCAGCAGCACGATGATCTGGCCGAGCACTTCCGCGCCAAGCAGGACGGCTACGACGTGGTCGCCCTCGATGTGCCGAACACCGCCGAGTTCGCGGCGAAGGGCTGGATCCAGCCGCTCGAGGACAGCTTCGCGATCGACACCGCGCCGCTGCTCGCGCCGACCGTGGCCAGCGCCACCTACAACGGCAAGCTGTACGCGGCGCCGAAGAACACCAACGGTGGCCTGCTGTACTACCGCAAGGACCTGGTGCCCACCCCGCCGAAGACCTGGAGCGAGATGCTCGGTCAGTGCCCGGTGGCCAAGGAGAACAACATCGGCTGCTACGCCGGTCAGCTGTTCCCCTACGAGGGTCTGACGGTGAACACCGCCGAGATCATCAACGCCTACGGCGGCAGCTTCGTCGGCGCCGACGGCAAGACCCCGACCGTGAACAGCCCGGAGTCGAAGGCGGGCCTGAAGGTCCTCGTCGACGCCTACAAGAACGGTGACATCCCCAAGGAAGCCATCACCTTCAAGGAGGGTGAGAGCGCCAGCGCGTTCGAGTCCGGCAAGCTGCTGTTCCTGCGCAACTGGCCTTACCTCTACGGCCAGGCCAACGCCGATTCCTCGGTGGTGAAGGACAAGTTCGGCGTGGCCCCGCTGCCCGGCAACACCGGTGTCGGCGCCTCGACCCTGGGCGGCTACAACGCCGCGATCAGCGCGTTCTCCAAGAACAAGGCCACCGCCGCCGATTTCGTGCGCTTCCTGATCAGCGAAGAGGCCCAGCAGATCATCGCCTCCGGCGCCCTGCCGCCGGTGCGCGCCTCGCTCTACGACGACCCGGCCCTGATCGCCAAGATGCCGTACCTGCCCGCGCTCAAGGAATCCATCGCCAGCGCGGTGCCGCGTCCGGTGACTCCGTTCTATCCCGCGGTGTCGAAGGCCATCCAGGACAACGCCTATGCTGCCCTGAACGGCACGAAGTCGGTCGACGACGCGGTGGCCGGAATGCAAAAGGGAATCGAGACCGCAGGTTCCGGTTCGTAGCGCAGGCAGCGGACCCGACCAGACCGTAGGAGAGTAGTTAACGGTGTCGGATCCTTCGGGAGCCAAGCAGCGCGGGCTTGCGCTGGAACTGCGACGATCCGGCAAGGCATGGCTGTTCGTCGCGCCGGTGCTCGTGGCACTGGCGGTGGTCATCGGATATCCGGTGTTCCAGGCGCTCTGGATGTCCTTTCAGAAGGACGCCGGAATCGACCCGGCCACCGGCATGTTCGTCGAGGGCGGCAGCGCCGGGCTGAGCAACTACACGCACTGGCTGCTGCAGCAGTGCTCGACGCTCTCGGGCACCGAGTCGTGCCCGACCGGCACGCTGGGTTCGCAGTTCTGGGCGGCGGTCGGGGTCACTCTGTTCTTCACGGTGGTGACCGTGTCGCTGGAGGCCGTGCTCGGCCTCGGCATGGCCATCGTGATGGGCAAGACCTTCCGCGGCAGGGCGCTGCTGCGCGCGGCGGTGCTGATCCCGTGGGCGATCCCGACGGCCGTCACCGCGCGGCTGTGGGAGTTCATGTTCCAGTACGACGGTGTGGTGAACCGGATTCTCGGCACCCACATCCTGTGGACCTCGGACCCGTGGGCCGCGCGGTTCGCGGTGATCTTCGCCGATGTCTGGAAGACCACCCCGTTCATGGCGCTGCTGATCCTGGCCGGCCTGCAGGTGATCCCCAATGACGTGTACGAGGCGGCCAAGGTCGACGGCGCGTCGGCGTGGCAGCGGTTCGTGCACATCACGCTGCCGCTGCTCAAGCCCGCGCTGCTGGTCGCGGTGCTGTTCCGCACCATGGACGCGCTGCGCATGTACGACCTGCCCGCGATCATGACCGGCGCCAACCCGGCCACGAGCACGCTGTCGATCCTGGTGGTCGATCAGGTGCGTCAGGGTCCCAACAGCGCGGCGGCGCTGTCGACGATCACCTTCCTGCTGGTCTTCGCCATCGCGTTCGTGCTGGTGAAGGTGCTGGGCGCCAACGCTGTTCGCACCCAGGAAGAACAGCGGAAGGCGAACTGATGAGCATCTCGATGACCAAAGAGCCGTCCGTGCGGCCCGAAGCGCCCGCCGTGCAACCGGTGTCGTGGCGCAAGCGCCTCGGGACCGTCCGGATGTATCTGGGCGTGCTGATCGTGCTGGTGTGGGGCCTCGGCCCGTTCTACTGGATGACCGTGGTGGCCTTCCGCGACCCGGCGCACACCTTCGACTCCACGCCCTGGCCCACGCATCTGACGCTGGAGAACTTCCGCAACGCGTTCGATACCAGTCGCGGCAACGACTTCGGCAAGGCGCTGCTGAACTCCGTCATCATCGGGTCGGCGACCACGGTGATCGCGCTGGTGCTCGGTGTGCTGGCGGCCTACGCGCTGGCGCGGATGACCTTCGCGGGCAAGTACCTGGTGTCGGGGCTGATCCTGTCGGCGTCGATGTTCCCGGCCGTGGTGCTGGTGACGCCGCTGTTCCAGCTGTTCACCGATCTGGGCTGGATCGGCGAGTACCAGGCGATGATCATCCCGAACATCTCCTTCGTGCTGCCGATGACGGTCTACATCCTGGCCTCGTTCTTCGCCGAACTGCCGTGGGAGCTCGAGGAGGCCGCGCGGATCGACGGGGCGAGCAAGGCGCAGGCGTTCCGGCTGATCATGCTGCCGCTGGCCGCGCCCGCGGTGTTCACCACCGCGATCCTGGCGTTCATCGCCGCGGTCAACGAGTACCTGCTGGCCCGGCTGCTCTCGGGTGAGGACACCCGGCCGGTGACCGTGGCCATCGCCAGTTTCTCCGGCAACGACCCGCTGGTGCAGCCGTACGCGGCGATCATGGCGGCAGGCGTGATCGTCACGGTGCCGCTGGTGATCATGGTGCTGATCTTCCAGCGCCGGATCATCTCCGGGCTCACCGCGGGCGGCGTCAAGAGCTGACGGCCGGGGGCGGCACGGTCGCCGCCCCCCTCGCGGTTCCCGGGTTCGGCGGTGCGCGCCGGGTAGAGTCGCCTGCATTGCTGGACAGGTGTTCTCCTCGCGCGGGAAGGGGATGGTCGTGGCCTCCGACGGTGCAGCACGCGGCCAGCCACGCAAAGGGGCCGCCCGGCGCGCGCAGGCCGCCCGATTGGCCTCCGTCGATCCCTCCGACGACGATCCGCGGCCCGTCGTGCGACCGCGACGGACCAGGGCGCAACGCATCCGGCGGTTGCTGCTGGCGCTGTTCATCATCTTCTTCTGCGTGCCGACGCTGCTGTTCGCGGCGATCTACTGGAGTGCGGAGATCCCGGAACCGGCCGAGGTCGCCGTGGAGCAACCGGCCACCGTGCTGGCCTCCGACGGCACCACCGAGCTCACCAAGTTCATTCCGCCCAAGGGCAACCGGATACCGATTCCGCTGACCGACGTGCCGATTCCGGTGCGTGACGCGGTGCTCGCCGCCGAGGACCGCAATTTCTACACCAACCCCGGCTACTCCACCAGCGGCTTCCTGCGCGCGGCCCGCGACAATGTGCTGGGCAACGACAACGCGGGCGGTGGTTCCACCATCACCCAGCAGTACGTGAAGAACGCCTTCCTGAGTTCCGAGCGCACCGTCACCCGCAAGATGCGCGAGCTGATCATCGCGGCGAAGATGGCGCGGCAGTGGAGCAAGGAAGACATCCTCGCCGCCTACCTCAACACCATCTACTTCGGGCGCGGCGCCTACGGCATCGCCGCGGCGGCCAAGGCGTACTTCGGCAAACCGGTGCCGGAACTGAGTCTCGGTGAGGGCGCGGTGCTGGCCGCGGTGATCCGCTCGCCCTCGGTGCTCGACCCGGAAACCCACTTCGACCAGCTGCGGGCGCGCTGGCAGTACGTCCTCGACGGCATGGTGGAGATGAATGTGCTCGCCCCCGGCGACCGCGACGCCACCGAGTTCCCGACGATCCTGCCGCTGGCCGACCTGCCCGCCGAACCCACCGCGCTCGGGCCCGAGGGCCACATCCGCACCCAGGTGCTGCGCGAACTGCGCGCCGCGGGCCTCACCGACTCCGACATCAACACCGGTGCCCTCCAGATCACCACCACCATCGACGCCGCCGCCCAGGCCGGCGCGGTGGACTCGGTGCGCGAGCGATTGTCCTGGCAGCCACCGCAACTGCGCGCCGCGGTGGTCTCGATCGATCCGCGCAGCGGCGCGGTGCGCGCCTATTACGGCGGCGAGGACGGCACCGGCTTCGATTTCGCGAACGCGCCGCTGCAAACCGGTTCCTCGTTCAAGGTTTTCGCGCTCGTGGCCGCCCAGCAGCAGGGCATCCCGGTGACCAGGGCGATCGACAGTTCCCCGATTCGCGACCGCGGCACCGAGATCACCAACGACAGCGGCGATTCCTGCGGGCAGTGCCCGCTGACCGAGGCGCTCAAGCGCTCGCTGAACACCAGTTTCTACCGGCTCACCATGACCATGGCCGACGGGCCGCGCTCGATCGCCCAGGCCGCCCACCTGGCCGGCATCCCGGAGAACATTCCGGGACTCGAGCACGAGACGCTCACCGAGGCGGGTGGTCCGCCGCTGAACGGGATCGTGCTGGGCCAGTACCTGGTCCGTCCGATCGACATGGCCTCCGCGTACGCGACGCTGGCCGATCGCGGCGTCTACCGGCAGCCGTATTTCGTCGAGCGGGTCACCAAGGGTGACGGCACGGTGCTGCTGGATCGCGGGGCGGACTACGGGGTCGGGCGCGGGGTGCCCGAGCCCGAGCAGCGCATCCCCGCGAGCATCGCCGACAACACCACCCAGGCCATGCTGCCCATCGCCAACTACTCCAACGGGCACGGCCTGGCCGAGGGCAGGCCGTCCGCGGCCAAGACCGGCACCACTCAGCTCGGCGAGAGCAAGGACAACAAGGACGCCTGGATGATCGGCTACACGCCCTCGCTGTCGACGGCGGTGTGGGTGGGCACCGAGCAGCCGCAGCCGCTGCGCACCGGCGGTGGCGGTGCGATCTACGGCTCCGGCCTGCCCTCCGACATCTGGAAACAGGTGATGGACACCGCCCTGGCCGGGACACCGGTCGAGCAGTTCGAGGTGCCGCCGCTGGGGAATCCGACCGGCCCGGTGCCCTCGCGCACCGGCGGCGACTACGACATCCTGAATCCGCCGACCAGCAGGCGCAGCCCGCCGCCACTGATCATCACCCCACCGGCGGCCGTGCCCGGCATCACCGACCCGGTGACCCCGCCGACCTCGACGCCCGGCCTGTTCGACCCGCCCACCTCCGTGCCGCGTACCGCGCCACCAGTGATCATCATTCCGCCCGCGCCGCAGCCGGAACAGCAAGGAGAACTCTTCCCCGGCCTCGGCGGCGGGGGTCGGTAGATCACGGATTGGCCACCGGGACCCCGCGCTCGAGCGGACATGGCAACATCGTTGGCCAGAGCGCGAACGAGCCCGGCGCGGAACCTGTCGTAGCGATGCGGGAAGATGGACGCGCTCGAGCGACGACGAGACTAGACATAGGGGCTACGCAGGTGGATTTCAATGTCGTTGACCGTCCCGAGACGCTGATCGCGGGCACGGTGCTCCGCAGTCCGGCGCTCGCCGTCGAGGGTCCGCGGCGAGCCAAAGTGGTGGAGGCGTGGAGGCATCTGCTGGCGCGGCCGCAGTTACCGGGACCGGTCGCGACCGGGTACGTCGACTTCGCCGCGGAGATCAACTCCTACCTGACCCATATCGTCGGCTACGAGTGCAAGACCCTCGCCGATCTCCAGGTCGGTGACGTGCTCGCCCGTATCCCCGGGGGCCGCTATGCCCGTTTCGCCGCCAGCGGTGAGAACCGGGGCGACGTCATCGTCGCGCTGTGGCGCCAGATCTGGGATGCCGAGGCGGCCGGGGAGTTCGACCGCGCCTACGCCGGTGACTACGAGCTGTACCCGGACGATCACTCGGTGGAGATCTTCGTGTCGCTGAACGGCGAGAAGGGCGGCGAATAACCATGGCTGTCGATTTCGAGATCGTCACCCTCGACGACGGGCTGATCGCGGGACTCACCGTGCCGCTGACCGGTCGCGAGGTGACCGCCCGCGACCTGGACCTGGTGAACTTCACCTGGGACCGCTACCTCTCGCGGGAGAAGACGGTGCCGCGCGCCGCCGCCTACATCGGCCAGAACGACCACGCCGTCGCGGTGCTGGGCTACGAGGTCGAGGGCCTCGACGACATCGACGAGGGCGACGTGCTCACCCGCGTCCCCGCGGGCCGATACGCCAAGTTCGTCGTCTCCGACAAGCCCTACGACCTGCTGCGCACCGCCTGGGCCCAGGTGATCAAGGCCGAGAACGCGGGCACCATCACCCGCTCCCACACCGCCGAACTCGAGCGCTACACCGGCCCGACCAGCGTCGAGGTGTACGTCTCCCTGGACTGAGCGACCGAAAAGGGCCGGGCCCCACGGATTTCCGTGGGGCCCGGCCCTTTTTCCCTGTGTCCTACTCGGCGCCGATGATGAAGGCTTCGAGCTGGGTGCGGGCGACGTCGTCGGCGATCTGCTCCGGCGGGGACTTCATCAGGTAGGCCGAGGCCGGGATGACGGGTCCGCCGATGCCGCGGTCCTTGGCGATCTTGGCCGCGCGGACGGCGTCGATGATGATGCCTGCCGAGTTGGGCGAGTCCCACACCTCGAGCTTGTACTCCAGGTTCAGCGGGGCGTCACCGAAGGCGCGGCCCTCGAGGCGCACGTAGGCCCACTTGCGGTCGTCGAGCCACTCCACGTAGTCCGAGGGACCGATGTGGACGTTGCGGTCGTGCACCTTGCCCGCCAGCGAACCGGTGAGGTTCGAGGTGACGGCCTGGGTCTTGGAGACCTTCTTGGACTCCAGGCGATCACGCTCGAGCATGTTCTTGAAGTCCATGTTGCCGCCGACATTGAGCTGGTAGGTGCGGTCGAGCACCACGCCGCGGTCCTCGAACAGCTTGGCCATCACGCGGTGGGTGATGGTCGCGCCGACCTGGGACTTGATGTCGTCACCGACGATCGGCACGCCCGCGTCGACGAACTTCTGCGCCCAGACCGGGTCGGAGGCGATGAACACCGGCAGCGCGTTGACGAAGGCGACACCCGCGTCGATGGCGCACTGGGCGTAGAACTTGTCGGCCTCTTCGGAGCCCACCGGCAGGTAGGAGACCAGCACGTCGACCTGGGCATCCTCGAGCGCCTTGACGACGTCGACCGCCGGGGCCTCGGACTGCTCGATGGTCAGCGCGTAGTACTTGCCGATGCCGTCGAGGGTCGGGCCACGCTGGACCGTCACGTCGGTCGGCGGCACGTCCGAGATCTTGATGGTGTTGTTCTCGCTGGCGAAGATGGCCTCGGCCAGGTCGAAGCCGACCTTCTTGGCGTCGACGTCGAACGCGGCGACGAACTTCACGTCCTTGACGTGATAGGGACCGAACTTGACGTGCATGAGGCCGGGAACGGTCGAGTTCTCGTCGGCGTCCTTGTAGTACTGCACGCCCTGCACCAGCGACGACGCGCAGTTGCCCACACCGACGATCGCGACGCGAACTTCGCCGGACCCAACCTTGTTGACATCACTCATGGCCGCTCTTTCCCTCTTTCTGTGGTGCCGCCTTCGTCGATTGCTCCGCCGCAATCAACTCGTTGAGCCAGCGCACTTCGCGCTCGCTTGATTCCAATCCGAGCTGGTGGAGCTGGCTCGTGTAGCGATCCAGCGAGCCGGAAGCCCGTTTGATCGCCTCGCGCAGTCCCTCTCGGCGCTCCTCGACCTGGCGCCGCCTGCCCTCCAGAATCCGCATCCTCGCCTCGGCAGGGGTGCGGCTGAAGAAGGCGAGGTGAACGCCGAAGCCGTCATCGGTGTAGTTCTGCGGACCGGTGTCGGCGAGGAGTTCGTTGAACCGTTCCCGCCCGACCGGCGTCAGCCGGTAGACGCGGCGCGCACGGCGCGCGGTCGCGCCCTCCGGAATCTCCTCGGCGATCAACCCGTCGGACTGCATCCTGCGCAGCGTGGGGTAGAGCGACCCGTAGGAGAAGGCCCGGAACGCACCGAGCAGGCCGGTGAGCCGTTTACGCAGCTCGTAGCCGTGCATGGGCGCGTCCAGGAGCAGGCCGAGAATCGCCAATTCGAGCACTGCCGACCTCACTCCCTGCACTATGTCGGCCCGACAGACCGAACAGACCTAACCGATGGATGCGAGTACCAACTATATCGGGCCGATATAACAACGCATAGCCGAATGACGCACATCACTCCGTTGTCGCTGGTGAGGAGTCCGCGCGCGGTACCGATGCCGTCTCCCGCGTCAAGCACGGTCGACATCCGCGCGCGATCGATCTCACGCGCCCGTCACGCCGGGCGGGCGGTGACCGGGGACCGGCCGGAATCGGCCGTTGCGCTGGTGCACTTCCCCTGCGAAAACACCCGGACGCGAACCGGTGAGCGGTAGACCGGGTGGCCCGACCGATGATGCGGTGCCCACGACGGCCCGATTCAAACCCCGCTACTCTGGTGATCGTGCGAATTCAGCGGCAGGTGGTCGACTATGCGCTCCGGCGCCGGTCGCTGCTGGCCGACGTCTACGCGGGCCGGGTGGGCGTCGCCGAGGTGTGCGACGCGAATCCGTACCTGCTCCGGGCCGCCAAGTTCCACGGCCGGGGCAGTGAGGTCACCTGCCCGATCTGCCGGAAAGAGCAGCTGACCTTGGTTTCCTGGGTGTTCGGCGACGGGCTCGGCCAAGCGGCCGGCTCGGCTCGGACCCCGGAGGAACTGATCAGGATGGCGGAGTCGAACGAGGAGTTCTCGGTGCATGTCGTCGAGGTGTGCCGCTCGTGCAGCTGGAACCACCTGGTGCAGTCGTATGTGCTCGGATCGGCGCCCGCGCCGGCCCGGCGCCGGACGAATTCGCGAGCGGGGCGGCGCTCTGTCGCCGAGTGACAGCGCCACCCCCGTGAGGCACTGCTGTTCAGGGTGCAAGGTATCCGCGCCGGTCCTCCGGCGCGGATGTCGTGTGCCGGTTGAACCTTACGAGTTATGGAGATCTGGTCAGTGAGTTCGCCCTACGAGCCCTCCCCCTTCGGTGACGATCCGCGCGGTGGTCAGCCGCCGCGCAGGCCGGTGCCGCCGAACGGGCCGCGCCAGGGCGGACCCGGCCAGGGCGCTCCCGGACCGGGCGGACGCGGGCCGGTGCCCGGTGGCCGCGGTCCGCAGGGCGGGCCGCCGCCGAATCGTCAACAGGGACCGCCGCCGGGTGGCATGCCGCCACGTCGGCCGGGACCGCCGCCACAGCGTCCCGGCGGCCCGCAGGGCGGTCCGGGCCAGCGGGCGGGCGGGGGCGACCCCACTCAGCGCGCCGGTGGTCCGGGGAACGGGCCCACCCAGCGCGTCAACGGGCCGCAGAGCGGGCCGACGCAGCGCGTGGGCGGGCCGCGTCCGAACGGTCCGCAGGGCGGGCCGGGCAGGCCGCCGCAGCCGGGTCGTCCCGGTGGCGTGCCCGCGGCCGGGGCCACGCAGAAACTTCCGCGTCCGGGAACGCCCGACGAACCGACCGTGCGCGCCGGGCAGACCGGCGCCGGACGCACCGTGCGCGACGGCGCCGACGATGTGAACCGCACCACCCGCGCGGGTGCCGCGGCGGCGGGCGCGCGGCCCGGTGCCGGACGCCGTCCCGGCGGCCCGACCACCGGTGAACGCCGCGCGACGGGCACCGGCGGCACCCCGCCGCCGACCGGTCCGCGCAACCGCCGCGACGGTGGCGGGGGCGACGACGGCTCCGGTAGTGATGGTTCGGTGACCAAGAAGAAGTTCCCCTGGCGGGCGATCCGCCGGACCATGTACGTGCTGATGGCGCTGGCCGTCGTCGTGCCGAGCGCGGTGTTCCTGGTCGCCTACACGGCCGTGTCGGTGCCCAAGCCCGGTGACCTCGAGACCAACCAGGTCGCCATGATCTACGCCGCCGACGGCACCACCGAGATCAGCAAAGTGGTTCCGCCACAGGGCAACCGGACCGAGGTCTCGATCGATCAGATCCCGCCGCACGTGCGCAATGCCGTGATCGCCGCCGAGGACCGCGACTTCTACACCAATCCCGGTTTCTCGGTGTCCGGCTTCGCCCGCGCCGCCCGTGACAACGTCCTCGGCAAGGAAAGCGCCGGTGGTGGTTCCACGATCACCCAGCAGTACGTGAAGAACGCGCTGGTCGGTGACGAGCGGTCGATGACGCGCAAGATGCACGAGCTGGTCATCTCGGCCAAGATGGCCCGGCAGTGGAGCAAGGAAGACATCCTCGCCGCCTACCTCAACACCATCTACTTCGGCCGCGGCGCCTACGGCATCGACGCCGCCGCCAAGGCGTACTTCGGCAAGCCGGTGCAGGAACTGACCGTGGCCGAGGGCGCGGTGCTGGCCGCGACCATCCAGCTGCCCTCGCTGCTTGACCCGGAGAAGAACCCCGAGGGCGCCAAGTCGCGCTGGAACTACGTGCTCGACGGCATGGTCAGCGGCAACAACCTGCCCGCCGCCGAACGCGCCTCGATGCAGTACCCGCAGGTGGTGACGCTGGCCTCGCTCAACGAGGGCGACGAGGACGAGGGCCCGGGCGGCCTGGTGAAGAACCAGGTGCTCAAGGAGCTCTCGGCCGCGGGCATCAGCGAGCAGCAGCTCAACACCGAGGGCCTGCAGATCACCACCACCATCGACCCGAAGGCGCAGGAGGCGGCGGTCAACGCGGCCCAGAAGAACCTCGACGGTGAGCCGGAGAACCTGCGCACCGCGGTGGTCTCGGTCGACCCGCGCAGCGGCGCAGTGCGTGCCTACTACGGCGGCAACGACGGCCAGGGCTTCGACTTCGCCAACGCCGGCCTGCCGACCGGTTCCTCGTTCAAGGTGATCGGCCTGGCCGCCAACCTCGAGCAGGGCATCCCGCTCTCGCAGCTCTACGACAGCTCGCCGATCACCGTCAACGGCATCGAGATCGGCAATGTCGAGGGCGAGTCGTGTGGCATGTGCACCATCGCCGAGGCGCTCAAGCGCTCGCTGAACACCAGCTTCTACCGCATGCAGCTCGACATGCAGGGCGGCCCGCAGAAGATCCGCGAGATGGCCTACAAGCTGGGCATTCCCGAGGAACTGCCGGGCATCGGCGAGACGCTGACCGAGCCCGGTGGCGCCGGTCCGAACAACGGCATCGTGCTGGGCCAGTACCAGACCCGGCCGCTGGACATGGCCTCCGCCTACGCCACGCTGGCCGCCTCGGGCGTCTACCACGCCCCGCACTTCGTGCAGCGCGTCGTCACCGCCGACGGGCAGGTGCTGCTCGACCGCGGCGAGCCCGCCGGTGAGCAGCGGGTGAGTGCGGCCGTGGCCGACAACGTCACCGCGGCGATGAAGCCGATCGCGGCCTACTCGCGCAACCACAACCTGGCCGGTGGCCGGGAGTCGGCGGCCAAGACCGGTACCCACCAGCTCGGCGACACCGGCAACAACCGCGACGCCTGGATGGTCGGCTACACGCCGTCGCTGTCCACCGCGGTGTGGGTCGGTACCGAGCAGGGCGATCCGCTGCGCAACTACGGTGGCGGCAGCATCTACGGTTCGGGTCTGCCGTCGGATATCTGGAAGTCCACGATGGACGGCGCGCTGTCGGGCACGAGCAACGAGTCGTTCCCCAAGCCCGCCCCGATCAAGGGCCAGGCCGGTGTGCCCGAGTGGTCGGCGCCCTACACCGCGCCCTCCACCACCGCCCCGACCTTCGCCCCGCCGGTGATCGTGCCCTCGGAGGTGGAGATCTTCCCCGGCGTGCGCATCCCGGTGCCCGGAGTGCAGCAGCAGCCCGCCACGCCGCAGTCGCAGCAGACACCGGAGACGACCGGCGCGGGCCCGCTGCCCGGTCAGCCGGTGGCGCCGCCGGACGGCGGCTCGCCCGGCAACGGCGGAACCGGCGGCAACAACGGCGCCGCCCCGACCACCAGGCCGGGCGCCGGCGGCGGCAACGACGACGAGAGCAGCGGCGCGGGAGCCACACCGACCCGTTCGCGATAGTCACCGGTAGCCTCGAATGTCGTGACCGATCAGCAACTCACGGACCCGCCGGCGTCGAGTGGTAACCGGCCGGGCCGTGCGGTGCAGTACGTCGCGCCCGCCACGCTCGCCGCCGACCTGCGTTCGGCCGATGCGCGCGACCGGCCCAGCCGCAACGATTCGCTGACAGCGCAGCTGTCGAGCGTGGTCGGCGGGCCGGTCGGTGAGCACGCGCTGATCGGCCGGGTGCGGTTCTGGACGCCGCTGCGGGTGATGTTCGCCTTCACCGTGGTGTTCCTGGCGCTGGGCTGGTTCGCCAAGGCGGGCTGCATCCAGCAGACCGACGACGGCGCGGGCGGGCTGATGCTCGACTGGAACAACGGCCGCCAGTACGTGGCCATGTGCTACTCGGACACGGTGCCGCTCTACGGCGCCGAACGCCTCGACGAGGGCGCCTTCCCGTACAAGAAGTTCTGGATCGAGAAGACTCCCGACGGCGGCACCGAGACCAGGTACATGGAGTATCCGGTGCTCTCGGGCCTCTACCAGTACGCGGCGGCGCAGATCGCCAATGCCTGGGACCATCTGCCGCTGCCGGGCGCGCTGTCGGTGGTGGTGTACTTCAACATCGTCGCGCTCGGGCTGTCGATGGGCTGGCTGATCACCGTGTGGGCCTCCTCGCGACTAGCCGGGCGCCGGGTCTGGGACGCCGCGCTGATCGCGGTCTCGCCGCTGGTGATCGTGCACGCCTTCACCAATTTCGACGCGCTGGCCACGGCGTTCGCGGCCACCGGCCTGCTGGCCTGGGCCCGGCGCAAACCGGTGCTGGCCGGCATCCTGCTCGGTCTCGGCGGCGCCGCGAAGCTGTATCCGCTGCTGCTGCTCGGCCCGATCGTGGTGCTGTGTCTGCGCGCGGACCCGATGCAGCGTCAGCCCGCCGCGCGTGCCGGGCTGCGGCTGCGCGATATCGACAGCCTGGACGCGCTGAGCGTCTACCTGCGCGAAACCCCCGCGCGGACCCATCTTTTCGCGTTGCGCCCGCTCGGGGCCGCCACGCTGACCGTGTGCGCCGCGGTGGGCACCTGGATCGCGGTGAACCTGCCGATCGCGCTGCTCTACCCCGAGGGCTGGCGGGAGTTCTTCCGCCTCAACACCACCCGCCACGCCGACCCCGACTCGATCTACAACGTGATCACCTCGTTCACCAGCTGGGGCGGTTTCGACGGACAGCTCGAACACGGCCAGCCGCCGACGGTGCTGAACTCCGTCTCGCTGCTGCTGTTCGCGCTGGCCTGCGCGGGCATCGCCTACCTGGCGCTCACCGCGGCCCGGCGCCCACGCGTGGCGCAACTGTGTTTCCTGGTGGTGGCCGCGTTCCTGCTGACCAACAAGGTGTGGAGCCCGCAGTACTCGCTGTGGCTGGTGCCGCTGGCCGTGCTCGCGCTGCCGCATCGGCGCATCCTGCTGGCCTGGATGACGATCGACGCGCTCGTCTGGGCCCCGCGCATGTACTACTACCTCGGCGAGGACGCCAAGGGCCTGCCCGAACAGTGGTTCACCGGCACCGTGGTGCTGCGCGACCTGGCGGTGCTGGGCTTGTGCGCGCTGATCGTGCACCAGATCCTGCAACCCGGCGACGACCTGGTCCGCCGCGAATTCGTCGACGACCCGGCCGGGGGCATCCTCGACCGCGCCCCCGACCCGCTGCTGGCCTGGCTGCCGGAATTCCTGCGCCCCCGCCACGCCTGCACCAGCTCGCGTCCGGCCTCGATGCTGGAGTAGCCAGGCCGGTGCGCCGGCTACATCCGCAGGTAGCGCGCCTGTAGTTCGGGTTCGGCCGGGAGCATGTCCAGGTCGAGTTCCCACGGGTTGCCCGTCCACGGATCGAACAGCGGCGTGCCGGGAATGGTCGGCAGATGACGGCAGGACTGGGCCAGCAGCGCCAGCGCGCCGTCGGCGAACTCGGTGCCGCCGCTGCCGACGACCACCAGCGACAGCCCGATCAGGTCGCCGCGCACCATCAGCTGACCCAGGTGCACCACATCGCTGGTCTGGTACCCGTGCGGGAAATCGGCGGCCACCAGGATGCGGTGTTCGGCCGGTGGCACGGCTTGTCCACTGTGGTAAGCGATTTCGGCGAGTTCGGCGGCGTGCGCGAGTTCGCCGAGCCGGGCGGAGATGTCGCTGTGGTCGCTGATCACCGGACCCGCCAGCAGCGGGGCCAGCGGTGCGGCCAGCCCGCGCAGACCACCGGAGAGGTCGATCAGGTCCACCTTGGTCGGCTTGTCCGGCAGCGCGGCGACCAGCCGGGCCAGCAGCGCGCCGACCACCCGGGACGCGGCGGCGCTGGACTCGGTGTCCACCCACAGCGGCCGGTTCAACGGCACCGGAACGCAATACGGCACGCGCAGCGCGCCACGGTCCAGCGCGTAGAGCTCGCCGAGCCGGATGCCGTCGGCCCGCTGGGCGCGGGTGGTCCAGGCCGGTGCCAGCCACGACGCCAGTGCGGCGGGCATGACGGCGTCGGCCTCGGCGATCTCGAGCCCGAGCTGATCGCTGTCGCGCCGGTGATCGGCGTCGGCCAGGGCGACCAGCTCGTCGTAGCGGCGCTGGGCGGCGGCCCTGGCGGCGTCGGCGGCCGGGGTGTTGCGGGTCGCCGGATTCGACACCGCCTCCGACATCTCCTGGTCGAGACGCTTGGTGGCGTAGTCGCGGGCCGAGACCAGCGCGGCGGCCGAGCGGGCGGCGTCCTCGAAAATCATCCACATGCGCTGCAGGCCGTGATCGATCTCGAGCGGGATACCCGACGCGGGCGGGGCGGCCGGACGCGGCGCGGTCTGGGTCGGCGCGCTGGCCTGCGCGGGCACCGGCACCGGCACCCCGTGCGTGCTCAGCAACTGCGCGCTGCCACCGGCATAGCCCTGGCCCAGCGCACGCAGCTTCCAGCCGCCACCGCGCCGATACACCTCGAGGCAGATCAGCGCGCTCTCCCCCGCGCTGGGGGTGATGGCGAATTCGGCTGCCGGACTGCCGTTCTCGGCCAGCGCCGCGGTGACGGCGCCGAGCACCTGCCCGGCGACGACATAGAGCAGCACGGCATGGGTGTCGGCCCCGACCTGCGAGAGCGTCAGTTCGACCGCGTCGCCCGCGTAGCGCACGCCGGGCGCCGCGGGCCGGGCCGCGCTCACGTGGCCGAGTTCGTCACGAACCCGCAGATCCTCGCCGACCGCGAGCGCGCCGAGTTCGACAGCGCCCGCGGTCCGCGCGGTGAAGCGCACGATATCGGCGGTGAGCCCGATGTTCTGCCCCGCCTCGAGCTGGATCACGATCGTTCAGTTCCCGCCCAGGAACCGGCCGAGCTGCGGGACGGCCTCACCGGGGTGCTTGGCGTGGAAGCCCTCGCCGAGCGCCTGCATCTTCCAGTCGCCACCCACCCGGTACACCTTGGCCATCGCCATCGCGGTGAACGGCATGCCGCCCGCGAGGGTGTAGCGGGCCAGCTCGCCGTTGTTGCCACCGTCGATCAGGCGGCAGAAGGCGTTCTGCACCTGCTCGAAGGTGTGCCCCTTGTAGGAGGTGACGATGAACAGCAGCGTGGAGATGTGCGCGGGGATGCGGGTGAGATCGACGAGGATCATCTCGTCGTCGCCGTCGCCCTCGCCGGTGAGGTTGTCGCCCTGGTGGCGCACCGAACCGTCCTTCGACGACAGCTGGCCGTAGTAGGCCACGTCGACGAGGTTGTTGTCGGCGAACAGGCACACCGAGGCGTCGAGATCGATGTCGACGGTGCGGTTGCCGAACATGCCGCGGGTCTGCACCGGGTCCCAGCCCAGGCCCATCTTCACGAAGGTCAGCGCGGCGCCGCCCTCCTTGCGCAGCGTGACCCGCTGGCCCTTCTGCAGGCTGACCGGCCCGTTCTTGCTCAGGCTGATCTCGCCGGACGGCTGCTGCGGCGGCGGGGGCGCGGCCTGGGTGGTCGGCGGGTACCCGGCACCGGGCGGCGGCGGGTAGCCACCACCGGTGGGCGGCTGCTGCGGGGGCGCGGGCGGCGGATAGCCACCACCGGGCGGGGCGTAGGCGGGCGCGGCCTGCTGCGGATAGCTCGGCGCGGCCTGCTGCGGATAGGCGGGCGGTGCCTGCGGCGGAGGCGGCGGCGCGACCGGCTGCGCGGCGGCGGCGGGCGCGGGCGAATCATCCACCTGCACACCGTGATCGGTGACCAGCGCGGCGAACCCCCCGGCGTACCCCTGACCGACCGCGCGCACCTTCCAGCTGCCCTGACGCCGGTACAGCTCGAGCGCGATGACGATCGACTCGGCGTTCAGCCCCTCGATCCGGTACTCGAACAACTGATTTCCGGCGGCGTCGGACACGATCGCCGTGGGCGGCGCGGAGCGGCCGAAGTTGCTGGTGGCGTCGTCGAGGGTGATGACGGCGCGGATCTGATCGATGTCGGCGGGCACCGACGGCAGCGAAACGGCAAGGGAGGCGGGCTGACCCGCCGGACCCGGCCGCAGATCCACACCCGGCCCGCTGGGCTGGTTGTAGAAGACGAAATCTGCGTCGGTCCTGACCTTGCCCTGCTCGGTGACGAGGAGTGCGGACAGATCGGCCGGAGCCGTGAGCTGGAGCGAGATCACGACGTCACTGACGGCCAGTGGTCCGTTCTGGCCCTTGGCGAGTGTTGCGGACAAGGTTGACCCTTCGCTTGTCGTTATGGCTTGCCGGTGGTCTTGCTAGTCACTCTACGAGAAAGCGGCGGGTGGCGTCCCCGCTCCGTGGCCACCGCAGGTTCGGCCGGAATCGGTTAGGGTGACCTCGCACTAGCGGAGAAGGGGCATCAGGGCCGGTCATGGCGCAATTGTTCGAACAGTCGAAGAAGGTGATCGAGGCGCATCTCGCGGGGACGAGCATCCGCGCGATCGCCGGCTCGATGGTGGCCTACGAAGGCAATGTCCAGTTCAAATCGGCCGGGTTCGGCGGCGGTGAGGGCGTGCTCGCCGGGCTCAAGCGCCGCGCCACCGGCGAGAAGCTGTCGCTGATGGAGTGCGCGGGCAACGGCCGGGTGTTCTTCGCGGTCAACGGCCAGAACGTCACGGTGGTGAACCTGAACAACGAGACGTTGCAGGTGGAGTCGCAGCAGTTGCTCGCCTTCGCGGGCAATCTGCGCACCGATGTGCGCTTCGCCGGGGTCGGCGGGATGTCCTCGGGCAACGGGCTGTTCACCACCACGGTGTCGGGTCAGGGCCAGGTGGCGCTGCTGTCGGCCGGTGGGCCGCTGATCCATCTGGAGGTCTCGCCGCAGTATCCGCTGATCGTGGACCCGGACGCGTTCGTCGCCGCGCGCGGCAATCTGAACCAGTCCTTCGTCACCGATGTGTCGTGGCGGACGGTGGTCGGGCAGGACGCCGGCGAGGCGTTCTCGCTGCGATGGGACGGCCAGGGCGTGGTGCTGATCCAGCCGGCGGAACGGTAGGCGGGCGATGTTCGAGAAGGTCAACGGCAAGGTCGTCAAGGTCGACGTCGGGCAGGCGGGCGGCGTGGTCGCGCGCACCGGCGCGATGCTGTTCTACACCGGTCAGGTCGCGTTCGCACCGCACCAGATCCCCGGCGCCGGTCCCGGCGCGGGTGGTGGCGGGTTGATGCGGATGGCCGGGGCGATGATGGCCGGTGAGCACGAGCGCACCATGCTCGCGCGCGGAAACGGCGTCGTCCATTACGGTTTCGCCGGGCTCGAGGTGCACGTGGTGCAGATGCAGCCGGGTGCGGTGCTGCGCGCGGAGGCCTCGCGGCTGCTGGCCAACACCGCCGGGTTGCAGGCCTCGGTGGTCTCGGTGGCCAGTTCCGGCGGTGGCGGGGGCGGTGGCGGTCTGATGGGCGCCCTGCGCGGCGCGGCCGCCGGCGTGGCGACCGGCCAGGGCATGTTCACCACCCAGCTCAGCGGCCACGGCGCGGCGGTGCTGCTGGCGCACGGCGGATTCCTGGAATTGCAGGTGGGCGGGCCGAATCCGGTGGTCGTCGACCCGCAGGCGTTCGTGGCCGCTTACGGCAATGTGCAGACCGAGCTCAAGGCCGCGATGAGCTGGCGCGACGCGGTGGGCCGCGGCGCGGGCGAGGCGATGCAGCTGCATTGCCACGGCCAGGGTGTGGTGTACGTGCAGGCCTCCGAAGAGAAGTTGTGAACCGATGAGCCAAATCCTGTCCCCGATGAATCTCGGTGCCAGCGACAACATTCCGGGCAACGACTACGCCTACTGCATCGACCTGACCGGTCCGTGGTTCATGCGCAAGGGCGCGATGATCGCCTACTACGGGCAGATCCAGTTCCAGCTGCTCACCCACAATCTGCAGGGCCACCTGATGAACATGGTGAGCAGCCAGTTCTCCGCGCCGCTGTTCACCGGTGACTACGTGGTGGCCGAGGGCCACGGCAAGCTGATCATCGGCGACCGCGGCTACGACATCAATTCCTTCGATCTCGACGACGGCAACCTCACCATCCGCGCCGCCAACCTGCTCGCCTTCGAGCCCGGCCTGGCGCTCAAGCAGTCGATCGTGCCCGGCTTCCTCACCCTGATCGGCACCGGCAAGTTCCTGGCCTCCTCCAACGGCCCGGTGATCTTCGCCGAGCCGCCGCTGCGGGTGGACCCGGAGTCGCTGGTCGGCTGGGCCGACTGCCCCTCGCCCAGCCACCACTACGACCAGGGCTGGATCAGTGGGTTCCTGGCGGCGGGCGCGGCCAGGATGGGCGCCAACTCCGGCGAGGAGCGCCAGTTCGATTTCACCGGCGCCGGGACGGTGCTGATCCAGTCGACCGAGAAGATCATGAGCGACAACGCGCTGGTCCGCACGATCGAGGGCCAGTTGCAGAGCGGGATCAGCGTGGGCGGCCTGCAGCGCATCCACGGCGTGATCACCCAGCAGTTGGCTGGTCAGCAGCACCAGTACTGATGTGAAACGAGAACGCGCCAAAATCTGACGCCAGCGGTGCCGGTACCGCTACGGTGAGCTCCGCCGGGAGAACCACGCCGGTGGGAGTTCGATCAGAGGAGTGGGCGCAGTGCAGCGTCGCAGCATCCGACGGATCGTGGCGGCCGCGCTGTGCGCCGTCACGGTGTCCTTCGTCAGCGGGACCGCCGCGTTCGCGGTCCCGGCCACCGCGCCGGGCGTGGACATCACCGCCGCCACCGCGCCCGACGGGTCCTACATCGAGAGGATCGAGGTCACCGACGCCCGGCACCTGCGCCTGTACGTGCACTCCGCGGCCATGGACAAGACCTTCCCCGTGGACGTGCAGCGCCCCGCCGACACCAGCGCGTCCAAGCCCGCGCTGTATCTGCTCAACGGCGCGGGCGGCGGGATGGACCGCGCGTCCTGGCAGCTGCGCACCGACGCCTTGGACTTCCTGGCCGACAAGGACGTCAATGTAGTGCAGATCATCGGCGGCGCGTGGAGCTTCTACACCGACTGGGAAAAACCCGACCCGGTGCTCGGGGTGAACAAATGGCAGACCTACATCGGCGAGGAACTGCCGCCGCTGATCGACGCGGCCCTGGGCACCAATGGCGTCAATGCCATTGCCGGACTGTCGATGTCGGGCGTGCCGGTGCTGAACCTGGCCATCGCCCATCCCGGACTGTTCCGCAGCGCGGCGGTGTACAGCGGGCTCACCCAGGTCAGCGATCCCGCCGGGCGACAGGCGGTGAAGATGACCGTGGAGATGTACGGCGGTGGCGACGTGCGCAACATGTGGGGCCCGCTCGACGGACCCGGCTGGCCCGCCAACGATCCGCTGGTCAACGCCGAGAAGCTGCGCGGCACACATCTTTTCGTGTCGACCGGCAATGGCATTCCCGGCATCCACGACCAGCCGGGCGGGCCGTTCCGGATGGAGAAGCCCGCCGACACCCCCAAGACCGTCGCACTGGGCGCGCTGATCGAGGGCGCGGTGTGGCTCTCGGCGCAGAATCTGCGCGCGCGTCTCGACCAGCTCGGCATCCCCGGCACCTTCGTCTTCCGCGACAGCGGCACCCACTCGTGGGGCTACTGGCAGGACGACTTCAAGGCGTCCTGGCCGGTCCTGGCCGAGGGCCTGTTCCCCCGGGAGTGACCGTATGCCGTGCCGGGTTTTCCCGATCGTCAGGCCGGATCGGCGACCGGCAGGGCGGCGCGCTCGGCGGCGGTGTGGAACCAGTCCAGGATCTCGACGCCTGCCAGGATGCCCGCCGTCTCGGTGACCGTGAGCGCGGGGGCGGTGAAGCCCAGTTCCTCCAGCTCGCCGTGCCGGGGGCGGATCGCGGCGTCGGCGATCTCGAGCATGGGCGCGTCTAGGGCACCGTCACCGGCGGTGAAAAGCGCCGCGCCCTCGGTCAATTCGCCCGCGTCGACCAGGCGCCGGCGCACCTCGGTGACGGCCAGGCTCTTACAGACCGCGTCGGGCATGGTGTAGATCTTGCGGCCCTGCTGGGAGGCCGACCAGCCGTGCGCGCGGCACCAGGTGTCCCACTCGGCCAGGAAGCCGGTGGGCACCGCGTCGATGCGCACCACCAGGTAGCAGAACAGCTCGTCGGCCTCGCGGTACTTGGTGACCCAGGAATCGTCGATGCGGGCGCGTAATTCGGCGCCCACCTCGGCGAGAGTGGCGCCCGAGGCGCGCACCTGGTCGTCGATCCCCAGGCGCCAGGCCGGATCGGGGATACCGTCGACCAGGATATTGCCGCCGTTGCTGATGATGGCGTAGCGCCAGGGCGCGCCCGGCAGGGTGATCCGCTGGAACTGCTCGATGGTGCGGGTGGTCGTCGGGATCACCGGCGCGCGACCCGCCAGCGTGCGCAGGCTCGCGACGGCGGTGGTGGTCATGTACGACAGGGGCTCGCCCTCGTAGTACTCGACGCATTCCTTCTCGACCTCCTCCGCGCCACCGAAGGCGTTGCGCGAGAAGATCATCGTGCGATCCAGATCGGTGGCGAACAGTGCCGTTGCGGTCACCGGGGTAACTCCTTGATCAGGCCCATGCAGGAGTAGGCCAGGTCGGGTACCACTTCCACCGGGACATTGCGCGCCGCGGCGAGCAGGCGGATGTGGGCGTGCTCCGGCGCGTCCGCGTCCCGAACCAGCACCCGCCACGGTACGCGGCGCAACAGCACCCGGGTCGTCTCGCCGACCCCGGGCTTCACGAAATTGACTGTGCTGATGCCGTATTCGGCCCGCACCCGCTCCACCGACGCCCAGCCCGACCAGTCCGGGGTGCGATCGGATTCCCGGATGGCGGCGACCGCCGCGGGCACCTTCTCGCCGATGGCGCCGAACGCGGCGGTGACGGCATCGATCAGCTGATTGGAGACGTCGGCGTGGGCGAGTTCGCGATAGAACTTGGCGCCGTGGAACTCACCGGGACCGATGAGCGTGTCGTTGAGCACGGTGCGCGAAACCAGTCCGGAGACAGTGGAATTCAGGCACGCCGAGGCGATGAGGAAATCGTCACGGGTGCCGTAGGTGCGCACACAGTTGCCGGGGTCGGCCAGCACGGCGAGCTCGTCGTCGAACCTCGCGCCGCCCGCCGCGTGGTAGGCGTCGAGGGCTTCGGTGAGCTCGCGGGTGATGGCACCCTTGCCGGTCCAGCCGTCCACGAACACGATCGAGGACGGATCATGATGCTGGGCGAGGTAATCGAGCGCCGCCGCGTCGATCCCCCGGTCGCGCACGATCGACACCGCGTAGTGCGGCACCTCCAGCGCGGGGCGGCCGATGCCACTGGCCAGCCACCGGCGCATGAGCACACCGACCGGGGTGCCCGCCCTGGCCAGCGACACCAGCACGATGTCCGTACCGCGTTCGGCGACAACGAGTTCGGCGACGGTCGCCACTGCCAGCGCCAGTCGCTCGGCGCTCTCGGCGAGCACCTGGTCGAACAGCTCGCGGTACTCGGCGTCGGGCTGGAACTCCACCGGCAGCGATTCGGCATAGTGCGCGAGACCGGCCTGGATGCGCTGCTCCCGTTCGGCCACATCGGCTTCCAGGTCGACATCGGAGAGGTCCTTGAGCAGCCAGGAGACGTCTTCGGCGGCGTAAGAACCGAATTCGGGGCCGTGCAGCGGGGGAAGGGAGGTCGACGGGGCAGCCGCGATCGGCGCGGTGTCGCTGCTGGCAGAGTTCGACCCGGCACTTTCGACCGGCATGGCCGGGGCGGTGCGGTAGGCGTCCAGCGCGCGGGGGTCGGCGCCGGGGACGACGGCGAGCAGGACATCGGCGCCGGAGGCGGTGAGGACGTCGACCAGGCCGCCCGGGGCGACCAGTTCGGGGGTGTCGGCGGGTGGGTCGAGGACGAACAGCAGCAGTGGCGGCTCGGTGCTGTCGGGCCACTGGGCGTTGTAGAGGTAGCGGGCGGCAGTGGGGTCGGGTTCGGGGGCGGTGAAGCGGAAGCCGCGGCGCAGGGGGTAGCCGGGTTCGTCGAGGACGTAGGCCGGGGAGCGGGTGGTGGTCTGGAAGCGGGTGGGGGTGCCCGCGGCGGCGAGTTCGGCGGCCAGGCGCAGCGGGAGGTACATGAGTTCTTCGTGGCCGAGCACGATCACCGGGCGGCCGGGGAATTCCGCGTCCAGGCGGGCGCCGAGTTCGGCGGTGGCCGACTTCAGGGCCAGGTCGAAGGCGCCGGAGTCCGAGCGCAGGGTGCCGTGCCTGCCGCCCTCGGGGACCTCCGAAGGCCAGGTCAGCTCGATGCGGCCCGACGAACCACGCTGGGCGGCAACCGGATTGAGCTGCGGGTCGGGCAGGGCGGTGACCGTGCCGATCAGGCCGTCGGGCAGATCGGTGCGGCCCGCCGCCAGGCAGACGGTGTCGATGCGGGCACCGAGCTCGGCGGCGACGGCCTCGAACTTGGCGTGATCGGCGGGGGCGCGCATGTCGACCAGGGAGGCCAGGACGTAGTGCGCGCGCGGGGCGAAGGCGTGCAGGGCGCGCACGGCGTCGATGGCGGTGTCACCGGTGGAGATCTCGTCGTCGACGAGCACCAGCGGCTGGTCGTTGACGAAGATGCTCGCCGGCGCGGGCTGGAGCAGATGCGAGGTGGCGTGCGAATGCCCCTCCTCGAAGCCGGTCAGCGTGGTGGCGCGCGGCTCGTGCCTGCGGGTGGAGTGCAGGTAGCAGGCGGCATCGAGGCGCGCGGCGACGCAGTGGCCCAGACTCGTCGCGGTCTCGGCGAACCCGAGCACCACCGGTTCGCGCTCACCGAGCTTCTCGCGCACGAGATCGGCCAGCCGCTCCCCCGCGCCGATCACCACGCGCGGATCGGTCGGCAGATGCTTGCCCAGCACCGTCGACACCAGCAGATGCGCGCGGCGCGGATTGCGCCGCAGGCCGGGGACGACCAGCCCGCCGATCGTCAGCTCGCCGGGCAGCCCGTCACCCTCCGTGAAGGACTCGGTGTGGTGCAGTTCGATGCCCAGATGGGCAGTGGCCCAAGGGGTTTCGACGGCGCTCATTCGGCGATCATCGCTGTCAGCAGATCCACGAAGGACACTCCCTTGTTCGCGACTCCGAACGCGCGGGCCCGGACCAGGGTCTGGCGGGCCCAGCTGCGGTGCGGGCGCATCTCGTTCATCTTGTTGCGGTATTCCGAGGCGGCGACGCCACCGACGTCGGCCTCCATGATGTGCAGCGCGTCGGCGTATTCCTCGTGGGTCACCACCGACAGCGCGTGCACGGCGGCCACGTGCGAGGGGTGGATCACCGTCTTGCCCTGGATGCCGTTGGCGCGGTCCAGGGTGATCTCGCGCAGCAGGCCGTCGAGATCGCGGCTGACCAGGTACTGCCGGAACGGCACCGCGTCGGACTCCTCGAACGGCGCGGTGCGCAGCAGCGGCCGGAACATCCGCTCGTGATCGGCGAAGTACTCCCACACCGGTCCGGTGATGATGAAGCCGGTGCCGTCGGCGCGGCCGAGGTAGTTGACGATGTCGGCGATCACGTCGGCGACCACGCGCACGTCGTAGATGGTGAGGTCGCGGTCGCGGCGGATGCCGAAGGTCGAGCACATGTCGGTGGCGCCGATGCGCACGGCCAGCAGCCGCTCCCGGTGCGCGGCCAGCAGTTCGGCGATGGCGGCCAGCTGCTCGTCGCGGGTCTGGCGGTGCACCAGGTTCGCCGACTCGAGCACCGGCATGCCGTAGACGCGGCGGCCGAGCACCCGGCTCGCGCGGTCGAGCGCGTCGAGGTAGGCGGGCCCGGTCACGGCGTCGAACTTGGGGAAGACGAAGCCGGTGAGCACCTCGCCGCCGCGGCCGAGCCGCTCGGCCAGCTCCACGACGGTCCGTGGCTCGCGCACCCGCACGAACAGCAGCGGATTGGGGTCGCGGCTGTGCGCGAGCAGGTCGAGGGTGTCCACCGCGTGTTGTTCGGCGGCCTCGACCTGGTGATCGGCGACGGCGTCCTCGAGGTCGATGACCATCGAACACACGCCGCGCGCGGCCCGTCTGCGGATCGTGGCGGCCAGGTCGGGCCTGGTCGCGGGGACGTACAGGGTCGCGCCGAGCGCGGTGGCCAGTAGTTCGCGGTCGTCGGAGCCGACCAGCGGCTCGGGTTCCACCAGGAACAGTTCCCGGCTGCGTGGGCCCTGTAGCTGACGGAAATGTCGCAGCGGCACCTGCTTGTGCAGGCAAACCTCTGTCGCTACGGCGTACCCCGCGGTCATTCCCCCCACCTCATTCGTGCCAAGTCATCTCTGCTGAAGGTCCTATGTGCTGTCGTGTTTTCTCATGCGGTCGACCACTCCGGCGATGAACGTCGCGACGGTATCCAGTTCCGTCACGTACGCCCAATAGTCTGGATGACGACCCGTCAGTCCGGAAGCTATGCGATCGAGGCGTTCGGCTTGCGCGTCGAGCACCGAACCCCACTCGGCGACCAGTCCTCGGTCGACCGCGAGCATCTGCGCGTCCCGCAGCCGGAATCGTACGGTGCGGGCCTTCGCGTCGGGGTCGGCACGCACCCCGCGCAGCAGATCCAGCCGTCGGGTGACGGCGTCGACGAGCTGCTCGGCCTCGGCGAGGTGCTCACGCGCGGTGGCGGTCAGGTCAAGGGCGGTCTCCGGGTCGTGGTCGGCGGCCGCGACCCGCGCTCCGGCCAGCGCAACGTCTGCGGCGTCGATGTCGCGGCGGCTGTCTCGCTCATTGTTGGTCAGATCCGCCGAACTCGCAGCGTTGAACTCACGCAGTAACGCCGAGTACGCCGGGCCCAACGCCGCCCCGCGATTGCGCACCGCGGCCAGCCGGGTGGTCACCGAGGCGACCGCCTTGCTCGCCGCCTCGGCGCGAGAAGGGGCCTGCGCCAACGCATCCGAGAGATCCTTGGTGGCCTGCTGCACCCCCGCCGCGGCCTCGCGCGCGGCCGCGACCGCGCTCAGCGGGTCTACCGCCGAGGCTGTGACCAGCGCCTCATTCAGCCGGGCGACACCGGCCACGATCGACGGATACGCCGCGAACCCCGAGGACTGCGCCGCCGCCAGCGCCCGCTCGCCGTCCTGGCGGACCTGCTGGAGCAACTGCGGCACCGAGCTGCGCACGCTCGCCGCGTGCTCGAGCCCCGCGCGCTGAGCGTGATAGAAGTCGTCGACCCCGCGCGCGGCCTCGGTGAGCTGACGGACCAGCGCGTCGGCCCTGGCGGGACCGTCGGGGATCGGCGTCCCCGCGGCCTCGGCGGCGTCGAGTTCGTCGGTGAAGCTCAGGTAGGCGCCCGCGGCCGCGTAACAGCGCGCCCGCACCGGCTCCCACAGCGCCTCGACCCGGCGTTCCGGGAAGACCTGCTCGCTGGCCACCACACCCGCCTCCGCCGCCGTCTGTCTGCGATCCATGTCGAGGAACGCCGCCGACGTCGCGGCTCGCGCACCACTGATCCAGCCATGATCCGCCCCGGACCTGAACCAGCCGCGTCTGCGAGGTGTCACCGTCACGTCCTTTCCCCAACCGTGCGCCGTCGCCGGGCGCACACTGCCCGATGGTAGGAGATTCCCCCGCTTCACCTGGGCTGCAGACGGTTCCTACGCAAGATCCGCGAAACCTATTACTGTCGTAGCCGTACCCGGCGATTCGGACATGCTGGGAAACGACACACCGGACTAACCGAAGGGATTCCCGCATGGGTGTCAGTCTGTCCAAGGGCGGCAATGTTTCGCTGACCAAAGAGGCCCCGAACCTGACCGCGGTCGCGGTCGGCCTCGGCTGGGACGTGCGCACCACCACCGGCACCGACTTCGACCTCGACGCGAGCGCGATCGCCACCGGCGCCGACAAGAAGGTCGTCTCCGACAAGCACTTCGTGTTCTTCAACAACCTGAAGTCCCCGGAGGGTGCCATCGAGCACGCCGGTGACAACACCACCGGTGAGGGCGAGGGCGACGACGAGGTCATCAACGTCGACCTGGCCAACACCCCGCCGACCATCGAGAGCATCTTCTTCCCGGTCTCGATCTACGACGCCGAGACCCGCTCGCAGTCGTTCGGCCAGGTGCGCAACGCCTACATCCGCGTCGTGGACCGGGCCAACGGCACCGAGCTGGCACGCTACGACCTGTCCGAGGACGCCTCGACCGAGACCGCTATGGTCTTCGGCGAGCTGTACCGCAACGGCGCCGAGTGGAAGTTCCGCGCCATCGGGCAGGGTTACGCCTCCGGTCTGGCCGGCATCGCCCGCGACTACGGCGTCAACGTCTAGTCACCATCGCGGATAGGGGGCTCGACATTTTCGGGCCCCCTGTTCGTGTGACACAGAAAGGTCCCTCCGCGTGATTACGCGCATCTTCGGCCTGTCCATCGTCATCACGGTGGTCTCGCTGGTCGTCGCCTACCTCTACGGTGGCGCGACCGCCCTGGCACTGTGTGCGATCCTCGGCATTCTCGAGGTGTCGCTGTCGTTCGACAACGCTGTCATCAACGCCACCGTCCTCGAGCGGATGAGCGAGTTCTGGCAGCGGATCTTCCTGACCATCGGCGTCGTCATCGCCGTGTTCGGCATGCGACTGGTCTTCCCGCTGGCGATCGTGTGGATCACCGCCGGACTCAACCCGGTCCAGGCGTTCGATCTGGCCCTCAACCCGCCCGCAGACGACGCGGCGTACTTCCCCGACGGCAGCCCCAGCTACGAGACCCTGCTCACCGACGCGCACCCGCAGATCGCGGCGTTCGGTGGCATGTTCCTCGCGCTGCTGTTCCTGAACTTCATCTTCGAAGAGCGTGAGATCACCTGGCTGAGCTGGCTGGAGAAGCCGCTGGCCAAGGCGGGCAAGCTCGACATGCTCTCGGTGGTCGTCGCCGGTACCGGCCTGGTGCTGGTGGCGGAGTTCCTCGCCGCCGACGACGACCGCTCGACCGTGCTGGTCGCCGGTCTGCTCGGCATGATCGTCTACATCCTGGTCGACGGTCTGGGCTCGATGTTCCACACCGAGGAGCTCGAAGAGGGCCCGCAGGGTGGACCGTCCACGCTGGTCAAGGCGACCGGTAAGGCCGCGTTCTTCCTGTTCCTCTACCTCGAGGTGCTCGACGCGTCGTTCTCCTTCGACGGCGTGATCGGCGCGTTCGCCATCACCTCCGACCCGATCATCATCGCGCTGGGCCTCGGCCTGATCGGCGCGATGTTCGTCCGGTCGATCACGGTGTACCTGGTGCGCCAGGGCACGCTCTCGGAGTACGTGTACCTCGAGCACGGCGCGCACTGGGCGATCGGCGCGCTGGCGACGATCCTGCTGGTGTCGATCGGCGTGCACGTCGACGAGCTGATCACCGGCCTGGTCGGCGTGGCGTTCATCGGCGCGGCGCTCATCACGAGCATCGTGCGCAATCGCAAGGCCGAGCCCGACGAGGTCGACGAGGCCAAGGCGACCGCGCCGGTCAGCTGATCGGTTCGTGCTCGACGACGGCGGCGGCTCCCTTCGGGGAACCGCCGCCGTCGTCGTCTGTCAGGCCACCGGTTCCAGCACGCGCGGCGGTGCGGCGGCCTGGACCGCGCCGCGCAGCCGGGCCCGCAGGAACACGAACAACAGCGCCAGCAGCAGCGCGCTGCGCAGCCAGACGCCGAACTGCACGACCCCTTCGAGGGCCTCCCAGCCCTCGCCCTGGCCCATCGACCAGAAGTAGCGGAACACCCCGATGCCCACCGCCGCGTCGGCCACCAGATACGCCGCGACCATCGACCAGGGCACCTCGAGCAGCACCAGGAACGGGATTATCCACAGGGTGTACTGGGGTGAGTGCACCTTGTGGAAAAGCAGGAAACCGGCCAGCATCGCCGCGCTCACACCCACCCACGGGAACGGCGCGGCCGGGGTCCAGCGGCGCCACCCCAGCCACAGCGCCAGCGCGAACGCCCCGGCCATCAGCCCGGGCGAGGCCACCGCGACGAAGTCGTGCCAGGTCTGGGTGGTCTCGGCGTCGCGCCCGAAGATCGCCTGGTGACCCCAGTACCAGATGGAATTGGTGGTGATGTCGGCCTGGCGCAGCCGCTGGAAGGTCACCGAGGCCCGCCAGCCCTCCACCCCGGCCAGCACGAACGGCAGATTCACCGCGGCCACCGTGGCCATCGCGGCCAGCAGGGTCTGCGCCGCGCCCGCCACATCGAGTTCGCACAGCCGCCGCCCGTCGCGCGGGGCGCCCTCGGTGAGCACGTAGATCGCCAGCGGGATCACGAAGATGCCCGGGTAGATCTTCAGGCAGAAACCCAGCGCCAGCAGCACCGCGGCGATGATCCCCCGGGTGCGCACATTCATTCGCGACGGCAGTGCGAGCACCGCCACCGCCGCCACCGACATGGCCACCACCGGCAGTTCCCAGTTGTGGAAGGCGTAGAACACCAGCGGTGGTCCGGTCGCCCAGAGCAGGGCGGCGGGGCCAGCCATCCGGGCCAGCAGCCAGGCGGTCAGCAGCGCGAAGGGCGCGAGCAGCAGCGCCGAGTGCCAGAGGAAGTCGGCGTCGTTGTCGACCCCGATCGCCCCCAGCCACATGAGCATCCCGCTGAGCACCGGATACTCCACCGCGCCACCGACGAGCACGCCGTCGTCGGTGATGGCGCCGTCGACGTAGGGGAACACGTGATTGTCGATTTCGCGTCCCTGCCACAGGAATTGGATGTCGGAATAACAGACATCCCTGTCCTTGCGCACATCGAATACCAGACTGCGACCGTATTCATCGACCGGTCCACCGGCACAGCGCGCCTTGTTGGCATAGGCCATGGTGAGCGTGAGCCCGCACAACAGCAGAACGACGAAAGCCAGCACCGTGGCCCGCGCCGCGCGCGGTGCCGCGCGGTGCTGCGGGTCGGTCGTCATGGCGACCACCCTATGCGTGGCGGCGGCGAGCACCGGGGGACAACCCGCGCGCAAGATCGATTTCGTCGCGGCCGGGGCGCTCAGGTAGCCTTGGCGGGTTGCTGACGCAACGAACCCTCCTGCCATGGAAAGTCCATGGCCGTTTCCTAGTCCACAGGAGGTGATTGGTCCGTGCGTCAATATGAAGTGATGGTCATCCTCGACCCCAGCCTGGACGAGCGCATCGTCGGGCAGTCCCTGGATAACCTGCTCAACGTCGTCAAGACCGAGGGCGGCAAGGTCGACAAGGTCGACATCTGGGGCCGTCGCCGGCTCGCCTACGAGATCGCCAAGCAGGCCGAAGGCATCTACGCCGTCGTCGAACTGACCGCGACCCCGGCCACCGTGAACGAGCTCGATCGCCAGCTGGGCCTGAACGAGACGGTGCTGCGCACCAAGGTTCTGCGCAACGACAAGTAGTCCGCAACCACTTCTCGAATTTCGTGTCAGAGCCTAGCTTTAGGCTCGAGCGCAAAATCCCGAGATGCGGACTGCACCCCGAGCAGGAGGAACCCCATGGCAGGCGACACGGTCATCACCGTCATCGGCAATTTGACGGCAGACCCCGAGCTTCGTTTCACGCCCGCGGGCGCAGCGGTGGCGAATTTCACCGTCGCTTCGACTCCCCGCGTGTTCGATCGCAATTCGAACGAATGGAAAGACGGCGAGGCCCTGTTCCTGCGCTGCAACATCTGGCGTGAGGCAGCGGAGAATGTCGCCGAGAGCCTGACCCGAGGCGCTCGCGTGATCGTGAGCGGACGGCTCAAGCAGCGCTCCTACGAAACCCGCGAGGGTGAGAAGCGCACAGTCGTCGAACTCGAGGTCGACGAGGTCGGCCCCTCGCTGCGCTACGCGACGGCCAAGGTCTCCAAGGCCGGTCGCGGCGGCGGAGGCGGCGGCTTCGGTGGTGGTTCCGGTAATGCCGGTGGTGGTGCGAGCGCAGGCGGCTACAACGCCAACAACGGCGGCGGACAGTCGGGCGGCGGCAACGCAGGCAACGACGATCCGTGGGGTAGCGCGCCCGCGGCCGGCTCCTTCGGGGGCGGCGGCCGCATGGATGACGAACCGCCGTTCTGAGGAACGGCACTCATAGTACGGAGAGAAGACCATGCCTAAAGCGCCCGCGCGCGAAAAGGTACTGAAGAAGAAGGCCTGCGCTTTCTGCAAGGAAGCGAAGTCCGGAATCGTCAATATCGATTACAAGGACACCACGCTGCTGCGCAAGTACGTCAGCGACCGCGGCAAGATCCGCGCTCGCCGCGTCACCGGCAACTGCGTGCAGCATCAGCGTGACATCGCTGTGGCCGTCAAGAACTCGCGTGAGGTGGCCCTGCTGCCTTACGTGTCGACCGCTCGCTGAGAAAGGGAGTCAGACAGATGAAGCTCATCCTCACCGCTGATGTCGACAACCTCGGTGCGCCGGGCGACCTCGTCGAGGTCAAGGACGGTTACGGCCGCAACTTCCTGCTGCCCCGCGGCCTGGCCATCGTGGCCACCCGTGGCGCCCAGAAGCAGGTCGAGGGCATCCGTCGCGCCCAGGACGCCCGCAAGGTGCGCGACCTGGATCACGCCAACGAGCTGAAGCAGGCCATCGAGGGCCTGGAGTCGGTGTCGCTGGCCGTGAAGACCGCCGACAGCGGCAAGCTGTTCGGTTCGGTCACCACCGCCGATGTGGCCGGCGCCATCAAGGCCGCCGGTGGCCCCGTGGTGGACAAGCGCAGCATCGAGCTGCCGAAGTCGCACATCAAGGCGACCGGCAAGCACGGCATCGTGGTGCACCTGCACCCCGATGTGGCTGCCAAGTTCAACCTCGAGGTTGCTGCGAACTGAGTGTTCGCGTGGTGGGCCGAGAACCGCGGCGCCAGCCGCGATGACACAGCTCGCTGGGAAACCACCCCTGTGTTCACATGGGGGTGGTTTCCCTTGCCTTCAGCGGTGTTAGCTGACCGGTAACCGCCCGTCAGGGCGTTGTGAGCCACCCCAGGTGGCCCTCGGTCGGCAACTCGCTGACCTCCTGTTATTCCGCCTGTGGATTACCGTGGAAACCGACCGGCACATTTGTGACTCCGGTCATACCGTGCACGACCGCTGTTTACCCAACACGCCCGGCTGTTCACCTTTACCGACACGCCGGAACTTCTTTCATCCACAGGTCGAGAGTTGGGTATTACCGGGCCTAGCAGGGCATTCCACCGCACTGACCTGGGTTTTCCCCATGTTTTCCACAGGAGCTGCACAACTCTGGGTGAACTACCCCCAAGTTATCCACAGTTGTGTGCACAGGTCGGCTTGGCGCATCCCGAAAACGTCGCCTAGGTTCGTCGCATCGCCCTGCGCGCGACCCCGGGAATCACGCAGGCAACCGATTGCTGACTTCGTGTCGGAGCCCGGGAGTACAACGAGTTCATCGATGTGAAACCCCCGGTTCTGTGGGCAGAGAGGACGGTCGATTCTGGTGACTACCACCGGTGACCGCGCGCATACCGACTTCCCGCCCGAGCCCCCCGGCGAGGACTTCGGCAGGCAGCCACCCCACGACATGGCGGCCGAGCAGTCGGTGCTCGGCGGCATGCTGCTGAGCAAGGACGCCATCGCCGACGTGGTCGAGGTGCTGCGCCCCGGCGACTTCTACCGTCCCGCGCACCAGGCCGTCTACGACACCATCCTCGACCTGTACGGCCGCGGCGAGCCCGCCGACCCCGTCACCGTCGCCGCGGGCCTGGACCGGCGCGGCGAACTCAAGCGCATCGGCGGCGCCCCCTACCTGGTGACCCTCACCCAGACCGTCCCCACCGCCGCCAACGCCGGCTTCTACGCCGAGATCGTCGCCGAGAAGGCCATCCTGCGCCGCCTCGTCGAGGCGGGCACCCGCATCGTCCAGTTCGGCTACGCGGGCGCCGACGGCCAGGATGTCGCCGAGGTCGTCGACCGCGCCCAGGCCGAGATCTACGAGGTCACCGAGCGCCGCACCACCGAGGACTTCACCCCGCTGGAAGAACTCCTCCAGCCCACCATGGACGAAATCGACTCCATCGCCTCCCGCGGCGGCATCTCCCTCGGCGTCCCCACCGGCTTCACCGAACTCGACGAACTCACCAACGGCCTCCACGCAGGCCAGATGATCATCGTCGCCGCCCGACCTGGAGTTGGCAAGTCGACCCTGGGAATGGATTTCATGCGGAGTTGCTCGATCAAGCATGGAATGGCCAGCGTCATTTTCTCGCTCGAGATGAGCCGGACCGAGATCGTGATGCGTCTGCTCTCGGCCGAGGCGAAGATCAAGCTCGGAGACATGCGCTCTGGGCGCATGAGCGATGACGACTGGACCAAGCTGGCTCGGCGGATGAGTGAGATCAGCGAGGCGCCGTTGTTCGTCGACGATTCGCCGAACCTGACGATGATGGAGATCCGGGCCAAGGCGCGGCGGCTCAAGCAGCGCCACGATCTGAAACTCGTTGTGGTGGACTACCTCCAGCTGATGAGCTCGGGTAAGAAAGTCGAATCCCGGCAGCAGGAAGTCTCGGAATTCTCGCGCCATCTGAAACTGCTCGCCAAGGAACTCGAGGTTCCGGTGATCGCGATCTCGCAGCTGAACCGTGGTCCGGAACAGCGAACGGACAAGCGGCCCATGGTCTCCGACCTTCGCGAGAGTGGATCGCTCGAGCAGGACGCCGACATGGTCATCCTGCTGCACCGGCCCGATGCGTTCGAGCGTGACGACCCGCGTGGCGGCGAGGCCGACCTGATCGTCGGCAAACACCGTAACGGCCCCACCGCGACCATTACCGTGGCGCATCAGCTGCATCTGAGCCGGTTCGTGGATATGGCCAGAGGCTGAGTTTCGTACCTCGGTCCGATAACTGAATCTTGTAGATATACGCCGAGGCCCTGGCCGGAAGCGGAGCTACCAGCAAGAGCCTCGGTGCAGTCTTGGCGGACGCCCCGATGGTACGTCACACCTGTATCGACTGTGCGCATGTCAGGCAGGTGCGACTTCTCGAAACTGCTCCGCTCGACCGATTGCTTCGGTAATCGCTGTCCAGCACGACCCACGGGTCTGAACGGAGTTGAGCGTGAATCGAGGCAAGTCGGTCCGTCCCGAAGACGCGGCGAGAGCGGCAGCGTTGGCTGATGCGTATCGCCGAGGGAAAGGACCTGTCGCGTTCCTCGACGAGTCCTATCAGATCGCCGACGGCACAGTGCGGCAGAACGAGACCTTCTACGTGCTCACTGCGGTAATCGTTCGAATTCCTGACATGGACGAGTTGCGTGAGAACTTGCTCGCCATCGTCGGCAGTTCGTACTGGCATTCCACCGAAGCCCTTCGGGACGGCGGCAGCGGCCCGGACATCATGCGTGCCATGCTCGAGTATCTCAGCGAGGGCGTCGAGCCCGTTATGATCGCCCATCGTGTTTCGGTCGCGGAAGGTGACAAGGACGGCGAAGCCGCGCGGAGGGATTGCTACCGGAGTCTGGCGGTCGAGCTCAGCCGTGGAGGAACAGGACGCGACCCAGTCGAGCTGCTGGTACTCGAAGAGCGCAACCAGTCGAACCTCCGCAATCGAGACAAGCGGAACCACCGCGACCTGGTCTCTGAACAATTGATCGGTCGGAACAGCCGGCTGGTGCAAACGTCACCGCGATACGAGACGCTCTTGTGGCTGCCTGACGTGGTTTCCTCGGCCTACCGACGTAGTTTGACCCACCGGGACGAGACATCAACGATGTTCGACATCGTTCGCGACTACGTCGAGTTCGTCACGCCGCAGGCTTGAACCCCCATCCGAGGGGGCAGAAACGAAGCAGCCCCCGGCTGCCGTAGCTACACCGAGGGCCAGACCGACTGTCGAGGGATCACCCTGGAGGGCCGGTACCTTTGCTGTCGTCAATCTAGCACGGCAACGTTGCCATGTCGATGTCGGTGCGTCGCCGTCTGGAAGGGAACTGGTTCGGGTGGGGAAGACGAAGTTGCTGGTCAATCCGGTGGTGTTCGGGTATTGGGTGGTGTCGGCGGTGGCGGCGGTGGGGTATTTCTCGGTGGTGTTGCGGGGGGTGGTGTGGGTGGGGCAGCGGGATGGTGGGGCGTTGATCGGGGTGGCGCTCATTGTCGGGTTGGTGTTCGGGTTGGTGAGTTGGCCGTTCGTGTTGGGGGTGGTGTGGTGGGGTCGGCGGGCTTATCTGCGCAGGAATGGTGAGGCGGTCGTCGCTACGGTGGTCGGGGCCGGGCGGCGGGTGACGCGGTCGTCGAACAATCCGTTGTCGACGCATCGGGTTCGGCTCGAGGTGCGGTTCACGCATCCGGCGACCGGGGCGGAACACGAGATGAAGAAGGAGTTCGCCTTCAACGAGCTGCGGAAGTCCACGGCCTCGGCGTTGATGGATCGGTTTCCGGTGGGGGCGGAGTTGCCGATGTTGGTGCGGGGGCGGGCGGCTGGGTTCGATGTGGCGGCACGGCCGCAGTGGGTTGATATCTGGTGAGGGGCTATTCGGTGCGTGATAGTTCGGCGCGGAGCTGGAGGAATCGGAACAGTCCTGGTGTGCCGGTGACGGATTCGTAGCGATCTACCACCTCGGCGACGAAGGGCGGGATTTCGGTGGGGGTCAGGTGGGCGGTCCAATCGGTGAATCCGACTGTGCACCACTGGGTGAAGGCTTCTCGGGAGCCGAAGTCCCATGTGCGGTCGGTTACCGATTGCGCGAGGACCACGAGGTTCGCGGCGGCGGTGATCGTGGGCAGGGTGGCGGGGTCGAGGTGGAGGTAGGGGCGGGGGAAGTCGGTGAAGGCCGGTGACCAGCGCGGGTCGGCGGTGACGGCCATGGCGGTGTCCTCGATGCTCGGGCGCGGGCCGGCGCAGACGTACTGCACCAGTGCCCGGCCGTGGGGTGCCAGGGCCGCCGCGATGTGCTGGTAGGCGGTGGTCTGGTCGATCACCCAGTGCAGGGCGTTGAAGGAGACGATGAGGTCGAACTCGCCGGCGAAGGTCATCGTCGTGACATCGCCGACCTGGAAGTCGACATTGCGGAGCTGATCGTCGGCGGCGCGGGCGGTCTCGATCATGCGTGGTGACGGGTCGAGGCCGAGTACCGAACCGGTGGGTACGCGTGCCGCGAGCAGGCGGGTCACGAAGCCGTCGCCACAACCCACGTCGAGTACACGCTCGGTGCCCGCGACCGGGACCGCGGACACGGCGTCGGTGGCCATCGCGCGTTGGAGTCCGCTGATGTGCGCGTAGCCCGCGCCGTCCCAGTCGGCCATCGCCTCACCTTCCTGGCATTCGACTGTCCCGGAATTCGCCGGTACACGCATCGCTCGAACAGCTGATTCCGGGTGTCAGCGGGCATCAGGGATGTGTCAGGGCGGTGTCAGGTGCGGGCGCGACAGTGGTCTCGATCAACGAACACGACCGAGAGGGGTGGTCATCATGACCGCGCGACACATCGAACCGACCAGCACGTGGACTGGGATGGTGAGCGTCGACGATACGGCGTTGACCGTCACCGATACCGGGGGTGACGGGGTTCCGGTGATTTATCTGAACGGGCAGTTCGCCACGCAGGGGTACTGGCGCAGGACGATCGCCGAGTTGGGGGACGGGTTCCGGCACATCACCTTCGATGAGCGGGCTCGGGGACGGAAGTCGGGGTTGTCGTCGGACTATTCGTTCGAGGCGGCGGTGCGGGATGTCGACGCGGTGCTGGCGGCGCGGGGTGTGGAGCGGGCAGTGCTGGTGGGGTGGTCCTACGGGGCCGTCGTGGGAGCGCACTGGGCGGCGCGGAATCCGGAGCGCACGATCGGCACGGTGCTCGTGGACGGCGCCTTCCCCTACGACTGGCTCGACGACGCCATGGAGGAGCGCATCCGCACCCTGTTCAAGCGGCTGAGCTGGTTCATGCCGCTGCTACGGCCGACGGGGCTGGCACCGCGGATGACCGCGGCGCAGCAGGCCGAGAGCAATATCGAGCTGGGCAGGTACTCGCGTACCGATGAGCTGGGTCCGGTGCTGGACGCGATCAGCACGCCGGTGCGCTATGTGGTGGCCTCGGGTGCCTCCTTCGGCAGCAAGGGCGACGAGCAGGAAAAGATCCGTGGCGGGCTCGACGCGGTGACCTCGCGCAATCCGAACATCCGCGTGGCCGCGAAGGTGCCGAGCAATCACGGTGCCATCCTGCGCAAGGACTTCCTGGCCATCGCGGATTCGGTGCGGGAGGTGGCCGGGATCGGGTGAGCTCAGCGCAGCAGGAACTGGCCCAACTGTGGGATGGCGTCGCCGGGGGTGCGGGCCTGGAAGGGTTCGCCGATGGCGCGCATGGTCCATTCGCGGCCGGAGCGGGAGACCTTCGCCATGGCGATGGCGGTGTAGGGCATGCCGCCGGTGAGGGCGTAGCGGGCCAGTTCGCGGTCGGTGGTGTTGTCGACGAGGCGGCAGAAGGCGTTGGTGACCTGCTCGAAGGTGTGGCCCTGGTAGGAGGTGACGAAGAAGAGCAGGGTGGTGACGTGCACGGGGACGCGCACCAGGTCGACCAGGATCACCTCGTCGTCGCCGTCGCCCTCGCCGGTGAGGTTGTCGCCCTGGTGGCGGATGGCGCCGTCCCTGGAGGTGAGCTGGCCGAAGCAGACGAGGTCGACGAGGGTGTGCTCGGCGAACATGGCGACCGAGGCGTCGAGGTCGATCTCGATCGGGCGGCGGCCGAACAGGCGGCCACGCATGACCGGGTCCCAGCCGAGGCCCATGCGGACGAAGGTGAGGGCGGCGCCGCCGTCTTTGCGCAGGGTGACCTGCTGGCCCTTGGCCAGGCTGACGGGCCGATGGCGGGGCAGGCCCGGCGTGGCAGCCGGATGCTGCGGGACCGCTGGACGCGGGGCCTCGATCAATCGTCCGCCGTGATCACTGACCAGCGCTCCGAACCCGCCTGCGTATCCCGCCCCGAGCGCCCGGACTTTCCAGGCGCCTTGACGTCGATAGAACTCGACCGCCAGCACCGCCGACTCCGTACTCAATCCGTCGATGCGGAAGTCGTAGAGGGCCGTCCCGTCGGCCCCGGCGACGAGCACCGAGGGCGGTGCGATCCGGCCGAAACCGCCGGTGGGACCGGCGAGTGCGATCACCGTCCTGACCTGGGCGATCTCGGCAGGAACCTGGGACAACGTGATCGTGATCGTCGCGCCCTGCAATCGCACACCGGGCGCGAACGGCTGGTACTCGCACACGAGATCGCCGTCGGAGCGCACCCGGCCCTGCTCGGTGACGAGCAGCGCCGCGACCGTCACCGGTGCGTTCACCCGCGCCGAGACGACCACCACATCGGTGCCGACCGGCCCGTTCTGGCCCTTCACGAATGCCGCTGACATGCGCGTTTCCCCCCTGCCCACTGCCGTGCCCCCGGAATCGGGGGCACGTGACTGCTCTTCGCGGTAGTAACGATCCGCAGGTGGCCCACGACAGAGTTCGTGACATGCGGCCCGTCGGGGGGCCTGCCCACCTGTAGGTCATTCGAACGGGATCATGACATGAATCTGCGTGAGTTCCTTGCGAAACATCGCATCGCATCGGCTGTCGCCGCGCCGGCGACCCTGGGTGTCGCGGCGATCGTCGCGGCGATCGTCGCGGCGGCGTTCGCGGTGACGTCGCAGCAACCCGAGTCCCCCAGCTACGAGCTCACCACCTCGGTGACCGAGTGCCGCGAGATGGTGACCATCTCGGTGGCCGGGCGCAACGACACCCCGGTCGAGGGCACCACGGCCATGCTGCTCGACGCCAACGGCAACCCGCTGCCCGCGGCGCTGTCGGGTGACCACAGCAGCGTCTGGGTGGACCCGGTGGTGAACGCGCCCGCCAGCGCGGTGGCCGACGGCCAGTACGCGGCGGTCTACATCGCCTACCCGGCCGACATGCGGACCTACGAGGACGCCGTGAACACCGGCGTCGCCAACACCCAGCAGGTGATGCGGGAGATCTCGGCGGCCTGCCCGGACACCAAGTTCTCCATCGTCGGCTACAGCGAGGGCGCCGATGTGGTGCGTCGGGTGGCCGAGGGCATCGGCAACGACGACCCGGCCGACGGCTACTCCGTCGTCGACCCCGACGACGTGCTGGGCGTGGTGATGTTCGCCGACGCCGGGCGCGCGGCCGGGGACGGCCCGTTCATCGGCGCGGAGGACCCCTTCGCCAACCCGGACGGCTTCGACCAGAAGTACCAGAACGGCGTCGACCCGATCTCGGGCAAGGGCGTGACCACCGGCGGCGACTTCGGCGCGCTCAACGGCAAGATCGCCTCCTTCTGCTCCGAGGGCGACCTGACCTGCGCGGCGCCGGAGAACATCTCGCTGCTGCAGCTGGCCGCGAACGTGGGCCGCCAGATCAATATCGACGACCTGCAGCGCGACGGCCTGACCCCGGCCACCGGCCAGGACATGGCGTTCACGCTGGGCCGCATCGCGATGGCCGCCTTCTCCGATATCGCCGCCAACCCGAACTGGATGGCCAGCGACGAGACCTTCCTCGAGGTGCTGCTCAAGGTCTCCGATCCGGACTACAAGCCGGGCGAGACCAAGGCGCCCTCGCAGGCGGACACGATCGCGGCCGAGCAGGTCTCGCCGCTGGCATATCTGCCGCAGAAGGTGTTCAACGAGATCGTCGGGCTGATCGTGACCAACCAGAACACCATTCCGGTGGCGATGAGCGATCCGTACCAGCTGACCCTCGGCCCGAACGGCACCGGTCACCACTTCGACTACTGGCGTGATTCCGACGCGGCCAACGGCAAACCGCTGACCTCGGCGGAGTACGCGGCGGCCTGGCTGACCCACCTGGCCAAGCAGGCCCAGGCCGGTGAGCCGGTGGACAAGAAGTCCGCGCCCGCCGACGAGGACGTGACCGCCGCGCTGGCCGCGCCGACCAAGCCCGCCACGACCACCACCGCGGCGCCGACCTCGACCACGACGAAGAAGTCGACCACGACCAGCAAGACCACCACCACCGCGCCGTCGACCACCAGCAAGACGACCACCACGACGCCGCCGACCACCACCTCGACCACGGGCACGACGACCACGCCGTCGACCACCACGGCCGAGCCGACCACCACCACCCCGGCCCCGGCACCGGAGCCCGCGACCAACCAGGCCGCCGCTCCCGCGCCGACGACCACCACCACGACCCCGGCCCCCACCACCACGGCGGCCCCGACCACCACCACCGGCGAGCCGACCACCACGACTCCGGCGAACTGACAACAGCGAGAACGAAAGTCCCCGGCGCGACGACCGAACTGGTTGCCGCACCGGGGACTTCGTCGCTTCCGGACGGCGTCGGCGAGGGCGACACCCCGGTGCGATCTTCGGGCAACGCGCCGATCATGGTGACTGATGCTTGTCGCGATGCAATGATCGGCGGGTGACTCAGTGGCTCCCTCTCCTCGGCTCGCTCCCCGTCGCCGGCGCTGTACTGGTCGGCGTATTCGTCAACAACCGCACGCACCGCGAGGGCATCGCGGCCGCCGACGAGCGGGGCAGGCAGGCGCTCGACGCCGCGCAGCGTCATGTCGAGCTGTCGAACATGGTGGGTGACCAGCGCGATCACGAGGCGTGGCGACGCGAGGCGGTGCTCGCGGCGGTGGCCTCGATCCTGGAGACCTCGGCCTCGGTGCGCGGCGATCTGGCCAGTTGCGGCGAGTGGGATCTGGTCACCGCCGAGGAGATCGACGGGGTGGGCGCGCAGATCCACAAGGTGATCTGGGATCGCCCGGGCGGCATACTCACCCGGCTGCGCGTGGTGGCGCACCGCCGCATCCCGAACAAGTGCGAAGACCTGCTGCGCACGCTGACTGCCGCCCAGCACATCACCATGCAGCGGCTCAAGCTGCACATCGATGTGGAGGCCACCGTCGAGGAGCTCGAGGAGATGGCCTCGCTGTGGCAGAAGGCCATGCGCCACGCCGCCGAGCAGGAGCGCGCGCTGGTGGAGATCACCCGGCTGGAGCTGGGGATCGAGATCGCCTCGAAAGGTCCTGCGGCGCCGCCGGTTCCGGCCGCGCAGGCGCCCGTCGCCGAGCCGGTCGCCGAAACACCCACGGCCGCGCCCGAACCGGCGCTCGCTCCCGAGGAGCACCACACCGCGGTGTTGCGGGTCGTCACCGCCGACACCGAGCCGCCCGCCCCGGGAACGCCCGAGACCGCGCCCGTGGCCGATGAGCCGGTGGCGCAGCGGCAGGCGGAACCCGCGCAGGTGTGAGCCCTCACCGTGTCGTTCGGCTGACGTGAGCGCGACCGGCGGGTAACTTGGAAAGTGGCATGCGCGAGTTCGCGTGCCGACCCGACAGCGTGGTCGATCGTCTACAGACTTGCACCGAACCACTCTCGTCAGGGGGCGATCTGTCATGGAATTCATCGCACCGTTGGATGCGCTGTTCCTGCTCGCGGAGTCGCGCGAGCATCCGATGCATGTGGGCTCACTGCAATTGTTCGAGCCGCCCGAAGACGCCGGGCCGGACTATCTGCGCGAGTTCCGCGACATCCTGCTGGCCGACAGGAACTTCCGGCCCACCTTCCGCAAGCGCCCGGCCACCTGGCTCGGCGCACCCCAGCTGGCCTGGACCCAGGACGAGGAGATCGACCTGGACTTCCACGTCCAGCGCAGTGCCCTGCCCGCGCCGGGCACCATGGGTCAGCTGCTCGATCACGCCTCCACCCTGCACAGCGCGCTGCTGGACCGGCATCGTCCGCTGTGGGAACTGCATTTCGTGGAGGGCCTGGCCGACGGCCGGTTCGCGCTGTACTCGAAGATGCACCACGCGCTGATCGACGGGGTCTCCGCGCAACGGTTGCTGCGCCGGACGCTGAGCACCGATCCGGACTCGGCGGTGGCCGTGCCGTGGAACCTCCCGCGCAAGCCGCGCTCCGAGAACCGGCCCGGCCGTTCCCGGATGGGCGGGGTGCTGGGCGGGCTGTCGGCGGCGAGTTCGTCGACCGCGGCGCTGATGCGCGCGGCCCGAACGGGTCTGCTCGAACAGCAGTTGACGCTGCCGTTCGCGGCGCCGAACACGCTGTTCAACGTGCCGATCGGCGGGGCGCGCAAATGCGCGGTGCGCACCTGGTCGATGGACCGGATCAAGCAGGTGAAGAAGGCGACCGGGACCACGGTCAACGATGTGGTGCTGACCATGTCGGCGGGGGCGCTGCGCGCGTACCTGCTCGAGCGCGACGCGCTGCCGGACAAGCCGATGATCGCGATGGTGCCGATGTCGCTGCGCGATGCCGACGACACCGACACCCAGGGTGTGAAGATCGCGGCGCTGCTGTGCAATCTGGGCACCGATATCGCCGATCCGCTGGAGCGGCTGCGGGTGGTGAGCGAGTCGACGCGCCGGAGCAAGGACGTGTACCGCTCGCTGAGCCCGGCGCAGACGCTGGCGGTGGCGGGGCTGATGCTGAGCCCGATGGCCGCGCTGCTGCTGCCGGGTTTCGCCGCGCTGGGGACGCCGCCGTTCAATATCGTCATCTCGAATGTGCCGGGGTCGCGCGAGCCGATGTACTGGAACGGGGCCCGGCTCGACGCGGGCTATCCGTTGTCCATCCCGCTGGACGGCCAGGCCGTGAACATCACCCTCACCTCGCACGGCGACAATCTCGATTTCGGCTTGGTCGGATGCCGCCGCACCCTGCCCGACCTGCACCGATTGCTCGACCATCTGGAGGATTCGCTGGCCGCGCTGGAGGACGCGGCGACCTGAAATCGACCATTCTCGAATAAACTAGAACGTGTTACAGTTCGGTATGCGTACCGAATTCTGCGAACAGCTCGGCATCGAGTTCCCCCTCTTCGCCTTCACCCACTGCCGCGACGTGGTGGCCGCGGTGAGCAACGCGGGCGGGCTCGGTGTGCTCGGCGCGGTCGGCTTCACCGCCGAGCAGCTCGAGGTGGAACTGGCCTGGCTCGACGAGCACGTCAACGGCATCTACGGCGTCGACCTGGTGATCCCGTCCAAGTACGAGGGCAAGGGCGTCGAGGGGCTCAGTCCCGAACAGCTGGAAAAGCAGCTGGCGCAGATGGTTCCGCAGGGGCACCGCGACTTCGCCCAGCAGATCCTGGCCGACCACGATGTGCCCGCGCTGCCCGAGGGCGAGCACCACAACGAGCTGCTGGGCTGGACCGCGACCACCGCGGGACCACAGGTCGACGTGATCCTGAACCACCCCAAGGCCAAGCTGGTCGCCAACGCGCTGGGCACCCCGCCCGAGGACGTGGTGCGTCGCATCCAGGAGTCGGGGCGGGTGATCGGCGCGCTGTGCGGCTCGGTCAAGCACGCGATGAACCACAAGGCGGCCGGGCTGGACTTCGTGGTGTG
Source organism: Nocardia sp. NPDC004415 (assembly GCF_053602435.1). NCBI lineage: Bacteria > Bacillati > Actinomycetota > Actinomycetes > Mycobacteriales > Nocardiaceae > Nocardia > Nocardia sp. NPDC004415. Next base: position 650 of record NZ_JBSGDP010000053.1, on the reverse strand, counting down.
CCAGGGCACCGAAGGCGGCGGGCACTGCGGTGAGGTGTCCTCGCTGGTGCTGTGGCCGCAGGTCATCGAGGCCATCGGGGACACCCCGGTGCTGGCCGCCGGTGGCATCGGCAACGGCGCGCAGGTCGCGGCGGCGCTGGCCATGGGCGCGCAAGGCGCCTGGACCGGGTCGCTGTGGCTCACCGTCGAGGAGGCCAATGTGCCGCCCGCGCAGATGTCGACCTACATCGAGGCCACCAGCCACGACACCATCCGCTCGCGCTCCTGGACCGGCAAGCCCTGCCGCATGCTGCGCAACGACTGGACCGACGCGTGGGAGTCGGCCGAGACGCCCGACCCGCTGCCCATGCCGTTGCAGATGATGGTCGCCCTCGACGGTGTGAAACGCGGACACCGTTACCCCGAGGCCGCCAAGGACGTGAACTTCAATCCGGTCGGCCAGGTGGTCGGCATGATGAACAAGGTCGAGCGCAGTGCCGATGTGATCAACCGGCTGGTCGAGGAGTACGTCACGGCCTACGACCGCCTGACAAAACTCAACAGCTGAAGTTTGGAGCGCTGGCGCGCTCGAGTTCGCGCCCTTTGGGCGGTCCCGTGGTTTAAGGCAACAGGGGGTAAGGCAGCTAATGGTAACAACCCCCCACGAAACA